>CBDUTO010000027.1:0-39690 GCA_965370315.1 uncultured Melioribacteraceae bacterium | reverse complement strand
AACTCCAAACAATAGCAAATATTGTTAAAAGTGCAAAAGATTCGTATAGTTGTGTTGGGTGAACAAAACCATCGACACGTGGAAAATGAACACCGCAGAATATATCTGTAGTAGTACCATGACAACATCCAGCAGCGTAGCAACCTATACGACCAATACCGTGAGCAACAAATATTCCAAGTCCAGCTAAATCAAGCCCCACTAACACTGGTAGTTTAGAGATTCGCATATATATTGCTGCAGCAGCTACACCAAATATTTCAGCACCATAATACATAGAACCAGATGAAAAAAATTGACCAATAAAATTATCAAAAATAGAGTTATCAGTAAAGAATATTATATCAAATACTTTTTGACCAAGCATAGCGAAAATAAGTCCCCAAGTCGCAACTGGAAGTATTTCCTTACGAGGAATATTATAACGTTTAATATCTATAAAAATAATTGTTACACCTAGGATAATACCAAGCGAGTATAATAATATATTCCACGGAATTTCAAATTCACCAATAGAAAGGGGATCCCACATAGTCTCTTCACAATTTATTAAGAAAAATAATCAAAATTAGGTGTTAATATACGTCAAAATAAAGAATAGTTTCTAATATTTTTGTAGCTTTACTCAACCTAATTAGAGTTAATAATTTTTTAGGATGAACAATTAATATCACCAAAATAATGAGAATTTAAAATATGAGATTTCATTTAATAGATAGAATTGATGAAATACAGTATGGCAAGTATATAAAAGGCACAAAATGCATAACTTTAGCAGATGATGTTTTTGATCAACATTTCCCAGGATATCCTGTTTTTCCAGGTAGCTTAATTATTGAAAGTTTTGCCCAGTTGGGAGGTACATATTTTGAGTTGGTAATGGAGAAGGAGAATCAAATTTCGAAGCAATGTGTTTTGTCAATTGTAAATAAAATGAAATTTCGAAAAGGCTCCTATCCAGGGGATTGTTTATCAATTAGAGCAGAAGTTAAAACTTTTAATGAAGATTTTGGGGTTGTTTATGTAACTGCAACAGTTAATGATAAAGTAAGAGCTGAAGGTGAATTAACATTTATGTTTGTCGATATTGCCACAGATGAATTAATAAATTCTAGAAAAAGCTTGTATAATATTCTAGCAAAAAATATGGTAGTTGTTGATGAAAATAATCTATGAAGAATATTCAGCAGAGGAGATAATCCCAGTCCGTGAGTATTTAAAAAACAAAAAACTTAAAAAATATTTTAACAGAGAAACAGAGGCTTCAATTGTTGCATTGGGTAGATTAACTGAGGGAATTGAACTTAATGAGGATACTCCTTTTTATTATGCACTTGGAGCTATTGAATATAGTATAAAATCTGTTGCAGAAGATTGTCTAGATAAAAGTGGCAATTTTTCCAATTACTTGTTTCTGCATAAAAGTTATGGAAATGTATCTCCCTTGCGTCAACTTAGATATTTACAAAACATGCCACTTAGTTTTGTCTCACTCGAATTTAATTTGCTGGGTGATAACGCAGTAGTTTATTCATCAGCTATATCATTAATAAATTGTGTGTTAGCATCTGTACCTAATAAAGAAATATTAATCGGTGCGAGCAAAGGATATTTTGATGGAAGTGTTGAAATTGGCTTTGCTTTGTTAAAAAAGGAAGATATATCAAATTGTAATATTAAAGATAAAAATTTAGATGCAATTAGTCTTTTCAAGGATGGAATATTGGAGAATTGTAAATGAATAGAGTTGTAATTACTGGTGCCGAAGTGATTTCTCCAATTGGAAATAGTATGACTGAATTTTTTACTGGAATTAAAACTGGTGAAAAGGGTAT
This sequence comes from uncultured Melioribacteraceae bacterium, assembly GCA_965370315.1. Lineage (GTDB taxonomy): Bacteria > Bacteroidota > Ignavibacteria > Ignavibacteriales > Melioribacteraceae > 1-14-2-50-31-20. Next base: position 37,855 of record CBDUTO010000027.1, on the reverse strand, counting down.
TGGAATAATAAAAGGAATTGATACTGAACATTTTCCAACTAAATTAGGTGCCGAGGTTAAAAAGAATGGTGTTCCAGTAAAATTTAATTCATCTATTGATCGCAAAGCAGTATTTATTCAAGATGCAATGGAGCAACTTTTTAATAAATATCCATGGATAAAAGAAATTGCACCAGAGAAAAAGTATCTTAACCTAGGAGCAGGTTTAGATTATATAAATTTACAAGATTATACTACAAATAGTGATAAAGAACGTGATGCATCAATTAAGCAAACATCTAATACTTCAGAGATTGTAAAAGACTTAGCGGTAAAATATGAAATAGAAGGTGGTAATTCTGTTTTTGTAACAGCATGTGTTGCTTCTTCACAAGCTGTTGGACAGTCATATCGTTTGCTAAAGAACAATAGCGATAGTAGGTTAGTTATCACTGGTGGTTTTGAATCGATGTTGAACCATGTGCATTATATGGGCTTTTATAAGTTAGGTGCTTTGTCAAATTGGATAGGTAAACCATCAGATTCGTGTAGACCTTTTGACAAAGATAGGAGCGGTTTAGTTATGGGAGAAGGTGCCGCAACATTAATTTTACAAAATAAAAATGATGCAGATTCTTCTAACATATTGGCTGAAATTGTTGGTTATAGCTCAACTATGGATTCTTATATGGTTACAGATCCTTTACCGAATGGTGATATGTTAGCAAAAGCTGCTTTGCAGGCACTTGCTGAGGCTGGAATATCAGAAGATGAGATTGACACAGTTAATTTACACGGTACAGGAACTAGAAAAAATGCTCTTGCTGAATCAAATGCACTAAAGGAAATATTTGGTGATAGATATAAAGAAATACCTGTATTTTCATTAAAAGGACAAGTAGGCCACACAATTGCAGCTTGCGGTGCTTTAGAAATTATAAGTGCAATTTACTCTTTGCAAAATCAAGTAGTTCCGCCAACAATTAATTATGAAACTCAGGATCATGAAGCACCCCTAAATGTTGTAAAAGGAGAAGCATTAAAAATGAAAATTAAATATATATTAAAATTAAATTCTGCCTTTGGTGGTCAAAATACAGCAATAATTTTAAAGAAATATGATGAATAAAATAGTTATAACTGGTGCTAGTTCAGATATTGGAATTGCAATAGCTAAAGAAATAATTACGCTACAAGATTCGGCAATTCTGCAATGTTCAAGTAATCTTCAAAAACTTGAAGATTTGCAGAGTTTTACTTCTAGAAATATTAAATTTGAACAGGTTGATTTTACAAATGATTCCGAAGTAAACAACTTTTGTGATACACTTGTCGAGACAGATATACTTATTAATGTGGCTGGATATATGGAAGCAGATCTTCTCGTTAATCTTGCTGATGAAGATATTCAAAAAATGATAAGTGTAAATATTTTTTCATTTTCAAAAATTTGTAGAGAAGTATTACCCTATATGGTAGCAAAACGGAAAGGTTGTATTGTAAATATTTCATCCATTGTTGCAAGTAGGGGAAATAGGGGACAAAGTGTTTATGCTGGCACAAAAGGTTATGTAGAATCATTTACACGCTCTCTAGCTGCAGAGTATGGCAAGCGTGGTATAAGGGTTAATGGAGTTGCACCTGGACCAATTGAGTCTGGAAAACTAATTAAATTATTAAGCTATGCTGAAAAAGAAGTAAAAGAGAGTACAGTTTCAAATAGACTTGGCAAACCAGAAGATGTAGCTAAAGCTGTTTCATATTTGTGTAGTGAAGATGCATCATATATTAATGGTAAAATAATTGAAGTTGATGGCGGTTTTTGTAGAGGAGTTTAATAAAGTTTATGTAAAAATATTTAATGTTTTGTCATTTCGAACGAATGTGAGAAATCTCCCTAAATTCAAAAGATTTCTCTCCTACAAAACGGGTTCGAAATGACACAGACCATATGTTGCACAACATATCTAACATTAATTTTGTAACCAAAAAAGAAAAGTAAGTATATGACAAGTAAATATGATATTCTAAAAGAAATTAGTGAAAGTAGAAAAAGCATAAGAGATTTTAGCGATAAAAAAGTTAGTAAAGAGATAATAGATAAAATTATAGATATTGCCAAAACAGCTCCTTATGCTTCGGGAAGAAAAAATTGGGAATTAGTAATTGTTGATGATCAAACACAAATTAAAAAATTAGCTAAAGCAATAAGACAATTTGTTGCTAACATTGATGAAAATATAAATAATGATTTCAAAGAAAGCTTTAATGAATATGCTAAAAGTTTTTCGGCATTTGAATCTGCGCCGGTTTTGGTGATTCCAACCTACAGAATTAGTAAAGGAATGGAGTTAATGTTTAAATCCGTTACTGAAGATATTTTAACTTGGGAGCGTGATAATTTTGTAAAATCAATTTCTTGTGCACTAATGTTGGTATTATTAGCAGCAGAAAGTCTTGGATTAGCAAGTTGTCCGATGACTGGACCATTAATTGCAGAAAATGAAATTAAGAAAATAATTAAAATTAAAAAAGGTAGAAATATAGGAGCTATAATTCCTATAGGATATTTGGAGAATAGTAATGAATAATATAGAAACCCAATTAAGAGAAGAACTTTTAGAAGTATTTGGTTTTGAATCTATCGAAGAAATTAAACCAGAAGATTCGTTTGTAAATGATCTTGATGCTGACAGCCTAGATTTTGTTGAAATTATCTATGTTATTGAAAAAAAGTTTGAAGTAAAACTTACAATTAAAGAATTATTAAACTATGGTCATGTAACTGAAGATAGTTTATTCGACGATGAAATATTAAACGAAGAAGGAGTCAAAACTCTCAGAACGACATTCCCTGATAATAAAAATCTCTTTTTTACTGGTATGACAAAATTAGAAATGTTTGGATTATTAACCGTTAGCAATCTTGCTAAAATTATTGAATCTAAGTTGAATTAAAATGATTAATAGTGTGCTTCTTTTACCGAAGAGAATTGAGATTAGTAACAGCTACTAATCTCTCTTTTTCAGGTCACTAATACAATGTTTGTATGCTTCGGGTGTATCAATATCAAACCAGTAGTCGTCAGCATTAATCAAAACGGCTTGCATATCTTTATCTTTAATTATCTCATTTATTGCAGCACTTATAGAATCATTTTTCAGCAATAATTGTTTTCGCATAGCATCAAAAAAGTTTTTATTTAATCTGAATATACCACAATCAAGTCCATTGTAGCTTTCTATTTCTTTTCCAATATTGATGATATCGATTCCTTCCATATCAACTTTTGTTGCGTCATCAATATCAAAGTTATCTTCGGTATTCGGATCAACCAATAATAAATTTTTAGCACTCACAAAATTTACAATTTTGTTTATAGCATTAACCGAGACTATATGATCGGACATTGATAGTATAAAATCTCCATCACCAACAGCATTCTCAGAAGCTAAAACAGATAGACCATTTCCTTTTTGCCAATCCTCATTTTTAACAATAGTAATATCAAACCCAAAATTGTTTTTTTCTTCCAAGTAATTTGTTATGTAATCAGATTTGTAACCTACAACAATAACAAATTCAGTAATTCCTGCTTCGGATATATTTTTAATTATTCTTGAAAGGATTGTCCCATTTTCGAATGGTAATATAGTTTTAGGTGTCCCATCCGTTTTATTTTTTATTCTGGAACCCATTCCTGCTGCGATGATAACTGCTTTCATAAAATCCTTTTAATATTTTATATTAATGATTATTAGTAAATTAAATGTTTTGCTCAACCTCAGAAAACATATATTTCCCAAGTACTTCTACTGGGAATCTACTAAAAAACGAGATTCCCGACAGAAGCATTTGTGAATGACATTTGTCTTTTAGGTTGTCGGAAACTTTCTACTCCAAATAATAATCAAGTCCAAGATGGGTTATTTGTTCTTCGCCAATAAATGCTCTCAATGTATTTTTTAATTTTGTCTGTTGAATAAAAAGATCATGCTCGGGGTATAAATTAGGTGCACAAATTGGGCTTTTGAAATAAAATGATAACCACTCTTGAATTCCTTTCAATTTTGTCCGTCTCGCCAAATCCATAAAGAGAGCAAGATCTAAAACTATTGGAGCAGCTAGTATGCTATCCCTGCAAAGGAAATCAACTTTTATTTGCATAGGGTATCCGAGCCATCCAAATATATCAATATTATCCCAACCTTCTTTGTTATCTCCGCGGGGTGGATAATAATTGATTCGTACTTTGTGGTAAAGGTCTTTGTATAAATCTGGATAAAGTTCAGGTTGTAAAATATACTCCAAGACAGATAATTTGCTCATCTCTTTAGTTTTAAACGATTCTGGATCATCCAAAACCTCGCCATCACGGTTTCCTAAAATATTTGTCGAAAACCATCCACTTACTCCAAGCATTCTAGCCTTAAATCCTGGTGCTAAAATTGTTTTCATCAAAGTTTGTCCAGTTTTAAAATCTTTACCTGACAGTGGTACACTCATCTCATCTGCAAATTCTAACATTGCAGGAAATTCAGCAGTTAAATTTGGTGCACCGTTTGCAAATGGAACTCCTTCAGCAATCGCAGCCCAGGCGTAAATCATACTAGGAGCTATATCTTTATGATCTTCTCTTAAACCCTTCTCAAATTCTTCTTTTGTTTTATGAACAGAACTCTCTTCTATATATATTTCTGTGCTTGCAGTCCAAATCATAACCAAGCTTTCGAGATCATTTTCTTTTTTGAAATTTTGGATGTCAAGACGTAGCATTTCGTAAAGGTCGTATTTGTTTTTACCTTTTTTGATAAAATTACCATCAAGTTTTTTTACATAATCTCTTGAAAATACAGCTGGCATTGGTTTGATTTTTGAAAGCTCAGGTTTTATTTGATCTAATAATGAAGTTTCCAAAACACCTGCATGAACTGCTGCGTCATATACATTATCTTCAAAAATATCCCAACCACCAAAAACAAGATTATCCATATCATACAAAGGAACACAATCTTTAATTAATGGATTCCTTTTTTCATCGCGACGCCCTAAACGGATGTGACTCAATTGGGTAACTGATCCGATAGGTTGAGCTATATTTTTTTGTACTGCAATTACTCCTGCAATAAATGTTGAACAAACAGCACCCATTCCAGGCATTAAAACACCAAGTTTACCTTTTGGTTCTTCAATGTTAAATTTAATCTTTTCCATACTACCTCAGTATAATGTCAGTTAATAAAATTTATAATTATAATTGTTAATTGAATTCGTAAAACCTTACTTTGAAAATGGAATATTTTGGTGACCACCTTCAAAATATAACTCTTCCATTTTACTTTTAAATCTTTCAGCAGCTTTTCCATCAAGTCTATAAAACAGATCTTCTCTATATTTATCTGCATGTTCAATCATTTCTTTTGTCGGATTTAATGATTGTTCAATTGCATTCTTTAGTTGATCCCCAGAATCTATATGAGCAAACGCATCTTTTAGAAACTCTCGATTATCAATTTCCAAAATTGGTTTGCCATCAGAATGCTTTAAGCTATCGCAAGGGAGATCAAATATAATTCCAAATTTCTTAAGAGATAAAAAATCAAACACAGTGCTGGATGCTTCGCTTAAAAGTATATCTGCAGTAGCGTAATAGGGGACAATATTGTGTTCCTCAAATGGAAGCAACACTGCATGGGAGTATTTCTTAACTCGTCTTTCGTATATTCTGTGCTGCTTGTGAGGTGCATATTTTCCCATCCAACTGTATGGATGCAATTTGATAATTAAATTATAATCCTTTGTATTTTCAAATAGGTCATCCTTAATTATATATAACGATGTTGGTTTATAGGTTGGGGCATAAACAATTGTTTTTTTCTTAGGGTCAAGTCCTAGTTCAGTTAAATGTTTTTCTCGATTGTTAAATTTATCTTGAAAATAATAATCAAGTTTTGGCAATCCAATTAAATGTACTTCGTTAATACCTAAATGGTCATTGCTGTTAAGTGAGTTTACTCTATGTTGACCCTCAACAAATATTTGGTATTTGTCATTTGGCACTTTTGCTAATTCACGGTAAAGACCATTCTTAATTCCTGTGCCATGATTCAAAAAGCATAATAAGGTTTCACCATAATCCACTGAATTGCGTAACGTATCCCCAGTAATTACAATGTCGAAATCCTTTGTCTCTTTAGTAAAGCGATATCCTAATTTCTTCCATTCATCAATAATAGCTTGCTGATAAGGGATATCGAAAATAAAAAATCTCCTTTTCTTTTCCATACCTAAAGAAAACCATACATCATATTTATCATCATTTAATAAAACATCTATTACTGGATCGAAGGCAGCCTTGTGGTATGCATATCCAATTTTAAAGAGCAACTTTATTTTTTTCATATTTATAAATGTCTGATTGATAATTGTATAGACTTAAACTACTAATCTAACTAAAAATAAAATAGAGATTAATATTTTGGTGCTAAAAAATATTATTTAGGATGCGTATTTGCAATTATTCAAGAAATTTCAATTATCAATAAGGTTACTATTCCAATGAGGAATTAAGCGTTCAAAAATCTGTTTATCAAAAAGTATTGCAATTGTAACACCTACACCAAACATCGCGATATCTATAATATCAAACGTAACACCCAATATATAAAATCCAAAAAATTGCATAATTTCTGTAAATGTTGAAAGGGCAAAAACTATAAAACCTTTGGTGTACCAATTACGAAGAAATTTAATTTGAATTTCATTCATACTTAAAATGAAATAGAAGCCAAATGGAATAATTAAATCAGAAACGTAACTGTAGTATATTAAATATGCCTTGCCATCAAGATAGCTTCCAAGTCTAAATGTATGAATTGCCCCAATAATTAGCATTATAACCACACCAACAATTGTATGCGATACTTGAGTGAGCTTCTGACTCTTATCCATTTAGTTACGACCTAGTTTACGCAGGGCAACCCATTGTTTAAGCATATCTTTGGCATCTGCTGCTGGATAGCCCAAAACAGTTTTGCCAGCAGGCACATCTTTTATAACTCCAGAACCAGCTCCAACAATAGCTCCAGAATGAATAGTTAAATGATCTTTTATAGAGGCACTTCCACCAATAATTACGCCATCTCCAAGAGTTACAGAACCAGCAAGCCCACTGTTACCAGCCATTATACAAGAACTCCCCATAACACAGTTGTGTGCAATTTGTACAAGGTTATCTATTTTGCAACCATCTCCAATTATTGTTGAACTAAACTTACCACGATCAACACAAGAGTTAGCTCCAATCTCAACTTCATTTCCAATTATTACATTTCCTATTTGTGGGATTTTAACTAATCCACCTCCATCATCACTTGGACGATATCCAAATCCATCAGCACCGATACTTACATTTGAATGAAAAATACAATTTGCCCCAATTTCTGAGCGCTCACGAATTACGGTACCTGACCAGACAATTGTATTATCACCAATTTTTGTATTATCAAATATTGATACATTTGGGTATAATACAACTCCGTTACCTAGAAATACATTTTGCCCAACATAGCAACCTGCACCAATTTTACATCTGTCACCAACAACCGCTGTTTCGTGAACGACTGCTGTTGGATGAATGTCAATATCAAATCTAGGTGGGTCTGGGTTGAAGACTTCCAATAGTTTTGCCATTGCTAAATCTGCATTCTTCACTTTAATAAATGCACGGTTTTCACCAGGTTCTAACTCCACGTTCTCATTGATAATAGCAGCAGAGGCATTAGAAGACTTCCATTGAGAAACATATTTAACACTACCAATAAATGTTATATTGTTGTTTTGGGCTCTACCTAATTCTTCTGGACCATCTATTTGTTGATTAGTATTTCCTACCAACTCACCTTTTAGAATTGCATTAATCTCTTTTATAGTAAATGATTTCATTATTTCTCTCCTGTAAAGTATGGTCATCTTTTATAAATATGGTTGCAAAATAATAAAATTATAAGTGAGCATTTAAAACAAAATAAAGCCTTTTATGTTCAACTATTATTAAAATAATGAATAAAAATTTCGATAATAGTATGTAAAAGTTCTTTTTAATAAATATTATTGGAGTACTAAATTGCATACTGATTAATCTTCAACTATTCTAAAATCATTACACAAAACTTAAATCCATTTTAGAATTAAATAATTGAAATTACAATTTAGAGTAAAATATTTGGGATGAAATTATTTTTATAAATATTTACAAATTGTCTTTTTTTTGGAATAGAAAATGAAAAAGAAAATCTCTTTAGGAGAATTTGAAAATCAAGAAAAACGAATTGCCGAGCTAGAGAAGGAATTAACTTTAGCAAATGAAAAAATTGCTTGTATAAGTAAAAATAGTGGCAATTCTAATAGTCAATGTGAACTTTCGTTAGCATTTGCAGAGGCGTCTTTTGAAGCAACCTTTTTATCAGAGAATATTATTTGTATTGGACAAAATGCGACTGCTGAAAAAATATTTGGATATTCATCAGAAGAAGCAATTGGTAAACCAGGAACAGATTGGATTTTACCTTCTGATCGTGAGGTAGTTCTAAAAAATATGATGTCAGGGTATGAGAAACCTTATGAAGTTGTTGCACTTCGAAAAGACGGTACATCATTCCCAGTAGAAATAAAAGGGAAAATGATAACATACGAAGGGAAGAAAGTTCGAGTTACAACTCTTACAGATATTACTCATAAAAAAGAATCGGAAGATTTAGTCAGTTCCTTTCATAAGATGACTAAAGAAATGGCATCAGCAAGCACTTTAAAAGAGACCCTTCAAATATGTTTGAAATGGACAATTAGAATAACAAAAATGGATTCAGGGGGAATTTACATTGTTAATCCTAAAACAAAAGATTTAACATTAGCTGTACAAAAAGGTTTTTCTGAGAGCTTTCTAAAGCAGTCGTCTTTCTATCCAGCAGATTCACTTAGTGCAAAATTTGTACTTAAGGGGGATCCGATTTATACAAATTACCAAGACTTAAATTCTATTTCAAAAAACAAAAAAAACTTTGAGAAAATAGAAGCAATTGCTATTGTTCCAATTTTACATAAAGATGAAGTGATAGCATGTTTTAATATTGCTTCGCATAAATTAAAAGAAGTGCCTGAAAAAGTAGGGGTTTTAATTGAGACTATTGCTGCACAAGTAAATGAAATTATTTTTCGTTCAAGAATTGAAAATAGAATAAGAGAGAGTGAAGAAAAATATAGAAAATTCTTCATGAGTGATATTACGGGAGATTATCTTACAACACCCAAAGGAAAACTCATTGCATGTAACCCTGCATTTTTAGAAATATTCGGTTTTATATCTGAGGAAGATGCACTTGAAACTAATATGAGTTCTATATATCGTAAAACACCAGATCGTGCTGAGTTTCTTTCTAAAATAATGTGCGAAAAAGAGATTAAGAACCATGTGCTAGATATGCAGAAAATAACTGGTGAACCAATAATTATTCAAGAAAATGTTATAGGTGAATTTGATGAGACAGGGAAACTTAAAAACATTCGTGGTTATTTGTTCAACATTACTGACAGAGTGTTGGCTGAAAAAGAATTAAAAGAGAGTGAAGAAAAAAATCGTCTTCTTGTTGATAATGCACTATACTGCATACATCAAATTGATTTACAGGGGTCTATAATTTCTATGAATCCTATCGGGGTTAAGATGATTGGATTCGATGAAGAAAAGGATGTAATAGGTGTTAAATATCTTGATGTAGTATCTGAGACAGATCGAAATAGGATTAACATAATTTTAGAAAAAGCTTATAAAGGGAGTACATCCAAATTTGAGTTTAAAGCAAAATCAAACCAAATATTTTCATCATCGTTTATTCCAATTCTTAACGATACAGGCGATGTTGATAGACTTATGGGATTTACCGAAGATATCACTGAACGTATAGAAGCTGAAAAGAGATTGAAAGAAAATGAAAATATTTTTCAAATAATAACTGATTATTCCTCCGATTTTATTTGGAACATAGATATGAAGTTTAATTTGCTTTATGCTAGTAGAGCATCAAAAAGAATATTGGGCTATGATTTTGATGAAATGCTGAGAATAAATATGAGTGATTTATATAATCCCGAACAATTGCTGATTGTTCAAGGTGTTTTCGAGCAAGAATTGGCAAGAGGAAATAATCATGATGGTGTAACTTTTAGAATTAATCATTTGCGAAAAGATAAAACTGAATTCACTGCAGAAGTTATGGCGAAAATAATTTACAGTGATAATGGTGAGCCAATTTCAATACAAGGCTCCACAAGAGATATTTCAGAACAAATAGATTCACAAAATAAATTAAAGGAAAGCGAAGAATTATATAAAAGTATTTTTAATTCTGCACCATTAGGTATTTACCATTTTGACATAAATGGAGTAATAACAAGTTCTAATAATGAATTTATTAAAATTCTTGGTTCAACTCGAGAAAAACTTATTGGTTTAGATATGTTAAATAAACTAAAGGATAAAAAAGTTGTAGCAGCAACAAAAAAAGTTCTCGACACGGGCGAAGCTTTTTATGATGATGATTATACATCACTAACTGGAGATAAAACAACTCCTATTGTAATTAATTTCAGGGCAATTAGAGACTTTAACAATATAATAATTGGTGGTGTTGGTATTGTTGAGGATGTATCAGAAAGAAAAGCAGGTGAGAAAAAACTTCAACATAGTGAAGAACGTTTTAGTCAATTATCGGAATTAACTTACGAAGGTATACTAATACATGAGAAAGGCATAGCACTCGATTTCAACCTAGTCTTTTCTCGAATGTTTGGTTATGAAGAGAATGAATTACTAGGCAAAAATGTAATTAAATTGATAGTCCTAGAGAAATATTGGCATACTATTGCGGAGAGGATAAATAGTGATGAGCCTCTTCCTTATGAAATTATTTGTATTAGAAAAAATGGTACGACCCTTCCTGTTGAGATTGAAGCAAAAAATATAATTGACAAAAATGGAAATTTAATTAGAGTTACTGCAGTAAGAGATATTACACTTAGAAAGGAAAATGAGCGGGAAATTCAAAAACTTCTTAATGCTGTAGAGCAAAGCCACTCTTCAATTATAATTACCGATTTAAAAGGAAATATCGAATATTCAAATAAATACTTCTCAAAAATTTCAGGTTATTCAAAGAAAGAGGTATTAGGTCAAAATCCTAAAATGCTTAAAACTGATAATCTAGAAAAGAGTATGTATGAAGATTTATGGAAAACTATATCAATGGGTGAAGTTTGGACTGGGGAGTTCTTAAATAAAAAGAAAAATGGAGAATTATATTGGGAGAATGCTGTAATTTCTCCTGTTAAAGATAAAGAAGGAAAAATCATCAACTATGTAGCTATAAAAGATGATATAACTGAATGGAAGAAGGCAGAAGTTGAATTAACTCAGCATCGATTACACCTTGAAAAATTAGTTAAAAAAAGGACAAAAGAAATTGGTGATATTAATAGTCAGTTGAAAATTGAAATACTTAAAAAGGACAAAGCCGAAAAGAGAGTTTTTGATTCTTTGATAAAAGAGAAAGAAATAAATCAATTGAAAGATCGATTTATGTCAACAGTTTCTCATGATTTAAGGACGCCTCTAACTGCTATTTTAACATCTGTTGAGTTAATGGAAAGATTTTATGGCAAATGGGATAAGGAGCAAGTAATTAAAAAATATGGGCAAATAAAAACCTCTGTATCACGTATAACAGATATGCTAAGTCACGTTTTAGAATTAAGCAGAATTGAAAGAGGAAAAGTAAGCACTAATTTTGTATCTGTAAACTTAAAAAGCGAGCTTCAAAATATTGTAAATGAAATAGATCATATCAAAAGTGATAGACATCAACTTATATTTAGTTATAAGCTAGAGATAGAGAATCACAGTGTTGATATCCATTTAATTAGAGAGATTATTACCAATTTACTTACAAATGGGGTTAAGTACTCGCCAGATGGAGGGAGAGTTGAATTAATTGTTGAGTTAGATAATAAATGGCTGCTATTTGAAATCTCTGATGAAGGAATGGGAATTGGTGAAAGTGAAATTGATAATATTTTTAACGATTTCTATAGAACAAATGAAAGCCAGAATATATCTGGAAGTGGATTAGGGTTATCGATAGTAAAACATTATGTTGAAATGTATAAAGGAGAAATTGAAGTTGAAAGTAAGTTAAGAGAAGGCACAACTTTTAGAGTTAAAATTCCACACAAAAGCTAACCACGTAATGCACTGAAGAGACAGAATAGAGGGATAAATATTTTAAAACTTTTATAAAGTTTATTATCTTATGTTAGTAGGATAAAAGAGAAGTGAAACAAAGTTTCTCTTTTTCAGTGCTTTCGGTGGTTTATAACCACGGAACACACTGAAAACACAGAAAGAAGAAAATGGAGGGAAGAATGGAAAGATTAATATTTGAAAAAGAATCATATAACATCAGAGGTTCTATTTTAGATGTTTACCATGAAATAGGAAATGGATTTTTGGAAGCAGTGTATCAAGAATGTTTGGAATTAGAATTTGGATTAAGAGAAATTCAGTTTTTGTCACAAAAACCAATTTCATTGGAATATAAAAAGATGAAACTTAAACAAAAATATATACCAGATTTTATTTGTTATGATAAGATAGTTGTAGAGTTAAAATCAGTTAGAAAAATATTGCCAGAGCATGAGGCTCAACTAATTAACTATCTAAAAGCAACTAAACTTAAACTTGGGTTTCTTGTGAATTTTAGTTCTTTTCCAAAAGTAGATATAAGACGATTCGTAAATTAATATATTTTTTTCAGTGCCTTCCGAGCTTTCGGTGGTTCATAGCCACGGAACACACCGAGAGCTTTTAAGTATGCAATACGAAAAATAACAGAGAAGTAAATGGATACAATATTAGTAATTGAAGATGATAAACTTTTAGTAGAAAATCTTGCGATTCTTTTAGAAAGTGAGGGATATAAAATAAGTATAGCAAGTAATGGTGTAGAAGGATTAAAATCGATTGAGAAAACAATTCCAGATTTAATTATTTGTGATATAAATATGCCACATATGGATGGGTTTGAGTTAAAGGAAAAACTGAATAATAGCAAAACAACTTTTGATATACCGTTACTTTTTTTAACAGCAAAAACTCAAATCTCTGAGCTGAGACAAGGTATGTTGCTGGGTGCAGAGGATTATATATTTAAACCATATAATTCAGATGAATTAATAAGTATTGTAAAACTTCGTCTTAAAAGAAGAAAAGATATTGAATAAAAAATTAAATTTAATTTTGTTGAAAAGAATAGAACGTATAATATTAACGATATTTTTTTAGTAAAGGGACAAAGGAAGAGTAGAGAAGTTAAAATATCTGACATCAAATTGATTATTGCTGATGTACAGTATTCAGAGATTGTTTTAACTAACAATAAAAAAATTGTAATGAGAGTATCGCTTAATGAATGGGAAGTAAAATTACCTTGTGAAGTATTTAAACGAATACATAAATATACAATTGTGAATTTTAATTTTGTGGAATCTAATTTTTTAAAGAGAGGAAAATATTTTTTAGAAGTAAAAGATTGGGAGGAAGGTGTCTCTATTAGTAGAAGAAAATTCTACTCTCTAAAGCTTAAATGATTTTATAAAAGAGTATTAAATTTCCAATTTGTTTAGTTTTCATAAACAAATCTTAGTGTCACAGTTGTCGATTTACCAATTTCACTACTGATTGAGAAACTCACATTATACTTTTTGCAAATCAGTTTTACCATTGCTAGCCCAATACCATTTCCATCTTGTTGATAAAAAGCTCTATCAAATTGAACAAAGGAATCAATTTTATTTATGTTTTCATTTGTAATGCCACGCCCTTTATCTGCAACTGATACAATATATTCCTCATTAACTATTTCACTAGTAACAAGAATTGGAGAACCATCTTCAGAAAATTTGCAAGCATTAGAAACTAGTTCTATCAAAATAGTTTCAAAATCAATTTGAGGTATGTTGAGTTTGGAATCATTTAATTCAAAAGAGATATCATCAACCCTACTTGAACAATCATAACAACTATTTAGTGCACTTTCACAATCATGCTGGCTTGGATCAAATAATGTAACTTCTTCAATGTCATTAAATCCATTGGCTTTCTGAATTGTTAGCTCTGCATATTTTAAGAATTTTTCAATGCTACGCTTTAATCTTTTTCCTGCTAGACGAATGGAATCATTCATCTCCAAAAGCTCTTTTTTTGAAAACTCATCGAAATAATTTTCAATCAATTCGGTATTGCCAAGAATTGAAACTAGGGGGGTACGTAGTTCGTGAGGAATAAAGAGAGATATATTGTTTTTAAGAGACTCAAACTTTCTAATTTCAAGATCTCTTTTTTTTAATCTTGCACTAATGCCCTCAAGTAAATCATCTATTGCAAATGGCTTTGTAATATAATCATCTACTCCTAAGTTCATCCCTTTTCTTATTGCAGAATTATCAGCACGTGCGGTTAGGAAAACAAACGGGATTTCGGATAAAACTTCAGACTTTTTAGTATAATCGTAAAGTCCATACCCATCAATGTTTGGCATCATAATATCAGATAATATTAAGTCAAATTTCTGATCTTGTTCCAAAATATTAATTGCTTTGCTACCATCATCTGCTTCAACAATGGAGTATTCTTCTCTAAGTATCGCAGTGATATTTTCTCTTAAAACCGAATCATCTTCAACAACTAAAATTCTTTTCACAATGACCTCTATTCAAAAACAAAAATATTTCCAGTGTGTTTAAAACTACTTTCCATTAAAATATTGTTTCTCAATATAATGAAAAATTTAAGAATGCATTTTCTAATGCTATAAGAATAATTTTTTCATGCTTAAACACATGTAACGCATGTTTTTTTTCTGTTGGATTATAAACTTAGATAAATTAATAGTACCTATAAAAGAGGGAATATGTTGAATGTTAGTTCAGCATATTCCCTTTGAATATTAAACAGAATCAATTTCCAATTCTTCTTCTTTAGTAAGAATCTTATCAAGATCCAGTAGAATCAACAATCTATTTTCTAGCTTAGCAACCCCATTAATATATGCAGACTCCACAGTAGTTGTCATTTCTGGTGGTTTCTCAATGATAGATGATTCAATTCTAAGAACTTCATTCACTTCATCTACAATAAAACCGATACTTTTGTTTTGATACTCCACAACAATTATTCGAGTACTATTTGTATATTCTTTATCTGAGAAGTTTAACTTTTCTCTTAAACTTACAACTGGAATAACAGAGCCTCTAAGATTTACCACCCCTTTTACTGAACTTTGAGAATTAGGGATTTGAGTAATATCCATCATTTTGTTTATCTCTTTTACTTTGAATATATCAAATCCAAACTCTTCATTCCCAATTCGGAATGTTACTAATTGTAAAATTTTATTCTCTACTGACTCTTTATTTTCAACATTTGACATTTTTAGCTCCTATTATATACTTAGGCTTTTTAAATACTTGTACTTTGTTTTTTTAATTAGAAACATGTGAAAAACCTTCAAGGTTAAAGAGCAATAAAAATTATTTTTTTTCAATGTGCTTTTATTAACTCCGCTTAACAAGCTATGCTAACCTTGAAGGTTTGTTACTCAACAAAACAATTATTGTGAAAGAAGATTGCCTTTGTGTCCAACAGAATAGTTTTGAGTATTACCATTATCAACTTTAAATTGAGCAACAAGTCCACTTAAGTTCTCTGTTAATCTATTTAAGTCTTCTGAAGCAGAAGCTATTTGCTGAACTACTGTAGCCGATTCATTTGCCACATTATTTATTGCTTCTACATTTGATGATACTTGTTCTGCTGTGGCTGATTGTTCCTCACTTGCTGCTGCTACTTGACTAATCTGTCCCGTTACACTATCAACACTTGAAAGTATTTCGCTCAAGACTTCACCTACTTCATCATTTAATTTTAAACCATTTTTAACAGCTTCACCAGCTTCATCCATTGACTTAGTGGCATCTTTAGCTTCAGTTTGAATTGCTCTTATTGTGTTTGCAATTTCTTGTGTAGCTTTAGTTGTGTTCTCTGCTAACTTTCTAACTTCATCAGCAACAACTGCAAAACCTCTTCCATGTTCGCCAGCTCTCGCAGCTTCAATTGCAGCATTAAGTGCAAGCAGATTTGTTTGATCGGCAATATCATCAATTACTTGAGCTATTTCACCAATTTGTTCTGACTTGCTTGCTAATGAAGTAATGTTATTTCCTACAGTATCTGTTGATGAAACAATGAGTTGCATACCTTGTTTTGAACCTTCGAGTTTTGTAGAACCTTCGTTTGCTTTATTGCTAGCTTCTTGAGATGCTTCTGCTGATAGAGTGGCATTATTTGCAGTTTCTACAATTGTACGTGACATCTCTTCCATTGCGGCGGCTACTTCTGAGGTTTGGGCACTTTGTTCTTGTGCTCCAGCTGCCATTTCTTCTGCACTTGATGAAATCTGTGTACTTGCACTTGCTGTGGCTTCAACAGCTTCAGAGAGTTGCTTTATAAGTCCGCCAACAGAGTCTGCAAAACTATTAATACTATTTTTCATTAACTGATGACCACCTTTATAATCTCCAGTAACTCTAACTGTTAAATCGCCAGTTGCCATTATTTCTACTACTTTGGAACTTTCATTAACAGGTTCAAGAATTGCATCAAGTATATCGTTAATTCCTTGTACAATTTCTCTATATCCACCTTTAAGTTGTGAAATATCTCCACGAGTATCTAAATTACCTTCTTTACCAGCAACAACAAGAGAGTTTACTTCAACTGACATTTTATTAATGTTTTCTTTCATTTGTATCATTGATTTGGATAGTTCATCTGCTTCGGAGGCTACTTTTATATCAGCCGAAAAATCACCATTTCCTATAAGTTCTGCTACATCAGCTTTCTCTTTAAGCGAGGCAACCATGGAACCAATTTCCTTAAGTATTCCATGCATATTTTCAGAATTATTTGAACTTGATGAGAGGTCACCTAAAGCAACTTTTTTCACAATTTCTAAAACGTCTGCAGGTTCTCCTCCTAACAAAGTCATTACATTTTTCACTATTACAACAACTAAGAATACTCCAATTAACACTGCTAATATTGTTCCCCATAATGATATTAATTGGGTTGCATCTGCTGTGTTTACTGCATCCAAACTTCTGGCATTCATTAGTTCACGCTCAATACCTTCAATAGTTTCTAGCAATACTCGTTGCTCATCCATCATATCTTTTCCAGCTCTATGACCTGCAGAGTGAGATGAACCATCTATTTGTTTTCCTTCTAAAACATTCTTTAACGCTTCAACTGGAAGCTCACCACTATCGACTTTTCTTTTTAAATCAATCTCAAATTGACCGGCATTAGTCATCCATTCTTTTTTTAATTTTTGAACCTCATCAAATCTGTTAACTTGGGCTGGATTATCACTAACTAATTCTTTTGCTTTCACTATAAACTTTTCGAATGCTATGTCGCCAGCATTAAATGGGGCTAAAAAATTATCGTTGCCAGTTAACATAAATCCTCTTTGACCAGTTTCCATATCAACCATTGATTTCGATAATGAACGAGAAGTTTCTAATACTTGATGGGTGTGCTCAACCCAACCTTGCGTTTGAATTAGTGAACTAACACTAGTATAAACTACAACTGTTACAATAACCATCATAGTTAATACAATAGCATAACCACCTATTAGTTTTGTCTTGAATTTCATGTTGTTAAACATTGTTACCTCCAATTAAATAAATTATTATATGTTTTTTGTAAATCCAGTATTCTTTAAAAATTAAAATTAAATGCTACTTGTAATCGGCGATAATACTCTCCATCGTCAATTCCCATAGTACTGTGAATATATGTAAGGTCTGTAACTATACTTTTGGAAAATGCATATGCTATATTTGCTTTATGTCCTTTACTATCAGTTGCACCACCAGCAAAATCTGGATCGTTTAGTACTCCTATTAGCGCATCTTTCTCTATTTGGAGATAGTTATAATTAAAACTCCAATCACTTAATTTGTACGATAATCCAGCAACATAAGCCATATTGTCGCTGTCAATTCCAACATTATTAACTACGTCAACATAAAGTGAAATATTAAATGCTGTTATTTCAACAAAGGCTTCGGCTAAATTGTAGTCATACATATATGTACCATCCTCGTTTACTGAATTACCAAAACTGTTTCCAGAATCATAATAGGTCGGATTTCCTTTAGCATTCAGGTAACTATGATATCCTACCCCAAGAGACAATTTGTAATCTGAAGTAGAATATTTTAATCCCCCTTGTCCACCAACTAACCATGAGTTATCTCCAGCAGCACGTTGCTCCATCCAATAATAAAACGCAGTACCAAATAGTTCTAAATTACTAGAGTTTGTACCATACGAGGCTGATAATCCTTCCATATGAACATCAGGATTCCATTCTAGTTGATTATTACTAGGACGATAAATAGGATTGGGTGCTTTACCACCAACTAATTTTAAGCCATCAAAATAAGAAGGTTGCCACATTACGTAGGCTTTATCCAACCATAAATATTTGCTGGAAAATGAACCACCTAAAGTTTGATCAGTTGAAAAAGGAGCATCACCCTCACCACTAGCAATTTGTCCAATAAAAACAACATCGGTATAAATTTGTGCAGTAATACCAACTCTTGCTCTTATTTGATGTCTATTAAAATCGGCTACATTTTCTTGATTAAAACTTTCGTGACGATAGCGAAAATCACCATTTATATTGATATTTTGCGATTGCCCCATGCTAATTCCCAAAAAGAGTATTGAGAAAAATAGTGTAAGTTTTATTGCGTGTTTTTGAATCATTTTCTTCCTCCGATTATAAACAAATTTCAGTTAAACTATATTTTTTGCATTCACTAAATAGTATCGAAGTAACTACTATTTAGTTTATATCTATTGTTTTTAACGGTGGTATTTTGTTTTTAACGGTACTATCCAGTTTTTAGCGGATATTCTTAATACTTTAAAATTGGACAAAAGAAATAATTCTACATATCAGATAGATTTTAAAATAAAATCCTAAAAAAGTGTTTAGTGTAATAAAAGAGTACCTAAGGAACTAAAGATGTTTTTTACTGTTTATAGTTCAAAAAAGAGTAAAAATGAAAGAGAAAAATAAATACAACTATGAAACAATAAATAGTTTAGAAGAAAAATCTAAAAGCACACATCTACCATTTCTTAATCAAGACTTTGAAGAAATTGCTACACAATTCACAAATTTTTTAATATTTCTTGCTTATACTGATAATAATGAATCTCTTTGTAAAAATAACCAAACAAGCTTACCCTAAAATCAGATCGTTTAATGAGTTCAATTAAATAACTTAGTTGTATCCTATCTCCAACCTCTTAGAATATGGTGTACTAAACTTTCCAGAATGATTGCTTTTATCTTTAATCCAAACCTCAGCATTAGAAAATGAATGAAAGGGGATATTGATATAACAATACTCCTTAAGTTCTAAATAGTCCTTTCTAAAATTATTGCCAATATAAGATAAGTGACTCTTTTTATTTTTGATGAGCTTTAGTCCTTTTTATTTTTGATAAATAATACATTATAGCTATTTTAATCTCTAAATAATAAGAAGGTCTTTAATGAAAAAAGCATTATTTCTTTTAATCCTTATTTTGGTTGTCAACCAAAGTGCATTTGGTCAATTTCTCTATTCTACTGATTCAGATTCATTAATGACAAAATCAAATTTTGTAAATCCTGATATTGATAGTGTTAATAGATACAATCCCCAAAAACCTCTTTGGCTACCTGTTCTTGAAACCTTTGCGCAAAATTTTTTAATGGGTGGATTTAACTATGTAACTGGTTCTGAATTTGCACATATTGGTCCTTCTACGATAGCACATAATTTTGAGCGTGGATGGTCGACAGACGCAGATGAATTTCCCACAAATATGTTAGGACATCCAATTCAAGGTTCAATCTATTATAATTTTGCTCGATCAAGTGGATATAATTTTTGGGTTTCTCTTGGTGTTGCTTCAATAGGTAGTTGGCAGTGGGAGTTCTTTATGGAAAATGAACCACCAGCTTGGAACGATCAGGTTATGACAGCGTATGGAGGGTCATTAATTGGAGAAGTTCTTTATCGACTTTCAAGTTTAATTATTGATGAAAGTACCGTTGGGGCAGAGCGTGTTTGGAGAGAAATTGGAGCTGGTATTTTTAATCCTGGAAGATTATTTAATAGATTGATATTTGGCAGAACCTCAAGGGTTACAAATGCTAATTTATATAAAAAAGAAAGATTTTTTGGCGAAGTTGCATTTGGAGGAAATAATGTAGCCGAGGGAACAAGCTTTGAAGAAAAAGGGAATAAGAACCCGATGCTAACATTAGACTTTACTTATGGAAGATTATTTAAGAGTTCCAAAATTGAACCATTTGATTTTTTTAGGTTAAAAGCGGCTTTAAATTTTAAGAATCAACCACTATTTGGTCAACTAAGTCTATACAATATTTTTGCGGGAAATGTTGTTAAATATAAAAATCAGAGTAATTTTCTTTATGGAGTTTTTGGATATTTTGATTATTTAGAGAATAATGTTTATCAAGTTGGTGCAACAGGAGTTGGTTTAGGTATTGGATATAGAACAAAGCATAAAAGTAATGTGCAGTTTATTGGTACACTAAATGCTGGTGCTATCATAATGGGTGGTGCAAATTCTGATTATGCCGCAGATAATAATGTAGAGTTTCTAGACTCTGCAAGAACTTATAATATGGGACCAGGAGCATTATTGAAAGCAGAGGCTTTCTTAAGATTCTCGTTTGGGTCACTATATCTTGGATATGATTTTTGGTGGATTCATACTTGGGATGGAGCTGCTGGAGATGAGTTTATTGGAATGCTTGCACCAAAATTTAGAGTCAGAGTTTATAAAAACTGGTTTGTAGGTATAGAATATTTACTATATCATAGATTAGGTAAATATGACAATTTAGAAAACAGAAATTATAGAAACAATGAACAGCGACTTTTTGTGGGCTATGCTTTTTAAGGTTCAAAATTATTTTATGGAGAATAAATGAGAAAGGTTTTATACATAGTACTTTTTGTATTAGCATCAAACTTGTTGGCTCAAACAAATGATGATGTTAAATCAGTAGTTTCATTTACAGCAAGAGCAATTACGCCTATTGGAATATTTTCTGAAAATTGGAATACTGGTGGTGGAATATATATAAGTTATGGCTGGGAATATTGGAATAAATGGGGTGTTCAATTCCAAACTGGATATAATAGATATCGATTAAAATCTGAATCAGAATTTACTGATTCTCCTAAATTATCTATGTGGGCATTTCAAATTGGAGGAAGAAGATATTTCTTAGAAGAAGATTTTAGACCTTTTATCACTGTTCTATCTGGAATTAATGTAATTAGGATTATTTATAAAATTGAAGATCTAAAAGTTGATGAGAGAGAAACACATCTTAATTTCCAAATGGGTGGAGGAGTTACATATAGAATAAGTAGTAGCTTCGATATTGAGCTATCAGTTTTATATAATTCACATTTAATAAATCCAAGTATCCCATACAATTTAACCGGGTTTGAATACGGAGTCGGGATTAATTGGATTCTCTAAATCACCATAAAACGATTGGATAGTAGAATAGAAATCGTTATTTTTGCACCCATAAAAAGAAAGTTTATTTAAACCTCACAAGTGAAGTGAGGTTTTTTATTTGGAGTTAATTTGAAAAATATTAGAAACATTGCAATAATTGCGCACGTAGATCATGGCAAGACAACATTAGTAGATGAGTTGTTAAAACAGAGTAAAGTATTTAGAAGTAATCAAATAGTTAAAGAGAGGATTCTTGATTCAAACGATATTGAGAGAGAACGTGGAATAACTATCCTTTCTAAAAACATTAGTATCCCTTATTTGGATTATAAAATAAATTTGATTGATACTCCTGGTCACGCTGACTTTGGTGGTGAAGTAGAACGAGTTCTTAAAATGGCGGATGGTGTGTTGTTGCTTGTCGATTCGTTTGAAGGTCCAATGCCACAAACAAGATTTGTATTGGAGAAAGCACTTAACTTACACCTTAAACCAATTGTTGTAATCAATAAGATAGATAGACCAGATAACCGTCCAGAAGAAGTACTTGACGAAGTTTACGATCTATTTATTGATCTAGATGCAAATGAAGAGCAATTAGATTTTAGTTATATATATGCGAGTGGAAGAGATGGTTGGTCAGTAAAAGAGTTAAAGGATGAACCAAAAGATTTAACTTCTCTTCTAGAGACAATAGTTGAAGCCATCCCACAACCTGAAATGTTAGAGGGTGATTCTCAAATGCAAGTTACAACTCTTGATTATAATGATTATGTTGGAAGAATTGGAATTGGCAGAGTTTTTAGAGGAACATTAAAGCGAACTGAATCACTCAGCATTATTAAGCGTGATGGAAGTATTAGTAAAACTGCAATAAAGCAACTATTTGTTTTTGAAGGACTTGGAAGGGTAGAGGTTGATGAGGTACAAACAGGTGATATTTGTGCTATTGTCGGTGTTGAGGATATAGATATTGGTGATACTATCGCTGGTGGAGAGAATCCAGAACCAATGCCAATTATTGCAATTGACGAACCAACAATGAGTTTGAATTTCACAATAAATACATCTCCATTTCATGGTAAAGAGGGTAAATATGTGACTTCTCGCCATCTTCGTGACAGACTTTACAAGGAATTAGAGCAAAACGTTGCTCTTCATGTTGAGGATACTGGTTCCCCTGATACTTATAAAGTTTCTGGTAGAGGAATTTTACACCTTTCTGTATTAATGGAAAATATGAGACGTGAAGGTTATGAGTTTGCAGTTGGTGCACCAAAAGTAATTTATAAAGAAATAGATGGAAAAAAAGCTGAACCAATTGAAACTCTTGTAGTTGATGTTCCAAATGATCTATCTGGAAAAGTGATTGAAATCGTGACCAGTAAAAAAGGTGAAATGATAAAGATGGAGCCTAAAGGATCACTGACCAAATTGGAATTTCACATTCCTGCTCGTGGGCTAATGGGATTAAGAAACAGAATATTAACTGCGACTTCTGGTGAAGGTATGATGCATCACCGTTTCTATCAGTACGAGTATTTTAAAGGTTCCATAATGCAAAGACAGAGTGGAGTTCTTATTGCTATGCATCAAGGTACTACTACACAATATGCAATAAACTCGTTACAGGATAGAGGTAAGTTCTTTGTTGATCCTGGTGAAATTGTTTATCAAGGGCAAGTTATTGGTGAATATAATAAGAGTACTGATATTGAAGTGCATCTTACTCGAGAGAAAAAATTAACAAATATGCGGGCGTCTGGTTCTGATAAAGCTGCTAAGATTGTTCCAGCACTTAAGTTTACTTTAGAAGAATCTCTTGAATATATTAAAGAAGATGAGTTAATTGAGATAACTCCAAAATCTTTCCGAATGAGAAAAGTCTATTTGAATCCTCATGATAGGAAAAAATTTATTATGAAGGAGAATCCTAAAAATTAATTCTTGTTGCTTTTAATTAGTTTGTGAGAATATTATAAAGTAGTTGATTTTTTAACTTAGATTCCATTTATTAAAGTTAGGAAAGGGAAAGTTTTTATAAATAAATTTATGAGGTACATTATGCCAACATTTCACGAATTTAAATGTCCAAGAAATTTATATGAAAAACTTACACGTGATAATCAAAGATTATCGGAAGATTATAGTGGTGATAATCTATTTTCATTTACTGCTACTATTGTTCATTTACAACCTTGGATAAAGAATTCTCCTTTAGATTCTAGTGAAACAGTAAGAAGATTGATAAGAAAAGTTTCACGTCATCCATATGTTAAAATCTGTAAAGATATTACTTCTGCAAAGAGCTTTTTTAAATTAGAGCTTTGTGACATAGGTGGAGCAATATTGCATGTTGGCGATGAGCAGATTGATGTAGATGATTTTAGACACGATTTAGTTGGATTATATGATAACTTTTTTAAGCAAAAATAAGTATTATCCAATTAGTTATTTCTAACTTGCTTTGTCGATAGAGAGGCAAGTTAGAAATAACTAATAATCATAGTGCTTTTACCAAAAGAAGAATAGAAATGACAAGTTCGTATTATATAATAACCTATTTTTCAGCAATTGCTATCTGAATAATTCCAAATGTTGCTTGTTTTATAACTACTGATTTAAATCCGGCTTCAAGCAATATTTTTTTTAAGTCTACTTTTGCATCAAATTCATCAACAGATTCAGGCAAGTATGTATAAGCTTCTTTATCCTTTGAAATAAGATTACCTACAAATGGAAGAATATTTTTAAAGTAGGAAAGATAAAATGCTTTAATAATTAAGTTGGAGGGGAGTCGGAATTCTAAAATAGTGGCTTTGCCATTTCCTTTTAATATTCGATGAAAAGATTTAAAACCCTCAAGAATATCGTAGAAATTACGAACACCGAAGGCGACTGTAATATTTGTAAAAGAATTATCTTTAAAAGGAATTTCTTCAGCTACAGTTTCAACAAGATTACCTCTACTCCAGTCAGATTTTTGATTAAAAAGTTTCAACATATTTAACGACAAATCGGCGCCAATAATTTTTTTCACACCCATCTTTTTTGCAGCAATTGCAAAATCGCCAGTTCCGCATGCTACATCGAGTAGAACAGTATCACTATTAATATTACTTAACTTCAGTGCCTTTTTTCTCCAGTAAAAATCTACACCACCACTTAAAAGGTGATTTAGAAAATCATATCTGTACGAAATGGAATCGAATATTCGTCTAACTTTTTTTCTTTTGTCCATAAATAAAAATCCGCTTAAACTTTTGATGGATATGTAAAGAGTTTATCCCCTTTAATCTTGTTCCACCAATTAAATAAATGTGGTGCTAAATACATAGTTAGTATCATGAAAACTAATCCACCAATTAAATCAATTACATAATGGTATCTTAAATAAACAGTTGCCAAAATCAAAAGAGTCCCAATTGGATAAATGAAATATCTGACTTTTGTTCTAAATTTATATGCAAGATAAATTGTTATTAATGTCATCTGTGTATGCCCACTGGGGAACACATCTCGTTGAACAACTTCAATTGGATTTGGAGTCCCTGCTGGTATAGACTCTCCTGCATTAATAAATTCACGTAAAAAATTTGTAAGCCAAAGACCAGGGAGTTCAATATTTGTCATTTCAAACTCATGCAAAGTAAACCTTGGACCAATTGCAGGAACTAAGAAGTATCCAATGTAGGAAAGTATGAACCCCAATACTAGCGAGAAAGCTAAAAATCTAAACCTCAGAATATCCTTCTTAATTTGAAGTTCAAGTAGCAGAATTAGTGGCATTATAAAAAATGATGCATAAGCAATCTGTAGAACTTCCGTAAGTAGTGGATTTGTAAATTGGTGCAAATATTGAGTGGGATTAACACCAAAAATCAACTTATCAATTGCAATTAAATATTGATCACAGTCAGTACCGGCAATAGGTTTAACCATATAGTAGATTTCTTTAAAGGACATTAATACTGTTGGAAGAATGTACCAGTTGTGGACTTGTTCCCAAAAAAAAATCTTTTTAAAACTCTCTATTTTTGCAATTAAAAGAATTAAAATTGTTAAAAGAGTATTGATAAATATATGAATTACACAATTATCAACTCGGTTAAGAAATATTAAATTTAGAAGAGTTAAAAATGTTACAAATATAATTATTAATAAGTCTATAGCGTACAGATTAAGAAAGTGATTTTTTAGGGAGTTCATTAACCAACAATAAAAAGAGTGATAAAAGTCATGTATATTATTAGCCCTAGAATATCATTCATTGAAGTAACGAAAGGTCCAGTAGCAACCGCTGGATCTATTTCCAATTTTTTCAAAACAAGTGGAATTACTGCTCCAAGCATTGAAGCAAAAACGATTATTACTAATAAAGAGGCAGAAAGAACTAGTAGAAAATAATGATCTTCGAAAACAAGAAATGTTGCAAGAAATAAAATACCACTAATTATTATTCCATTCATAACCGCAACAAGAAGTTCTTTACCAAGTTGCTTAAGGGAATCCTTTAACCATATTTCGCCACCACTTAATCCTTTTACCATTACAATAGCAGATTGGCTTCCAGTGCTTCCACCCATTGCCATTACTACGGGAAAGAAGAAAGCAGCAAAGGTGATTTTTTCTAAAACATACTCGAAATTTGAAAGTAAATAAACCCCAACGAGTTCAATAAGTAGAGCCATTATTAACCAAGGCAATCTAATTTTTGA
This sequence comes from uncultured Melioribacteraceae bacterium, assembly GCA_965370315.1. Lineage (GTDB taxonomy): Bacteria > Bacteroidota > Ignavibacteria > Ignavibacteriales > Melioribacteraceae > 1-14-2-50-31-20. The sequence goes on along the minus strand of CBDUTO010000027.1, from coordinate 11,412 downwards.
AATACGAAAAATTGAATCACTCGATTCCTGTTCTTCTGTAAGGCCAGCCATTTTTTGAATGTCTTCATCAGCTTCTTCTTGGATAACATCTACAATATCATCAATTGTAATACGTCCAAGCATAACTTTGTTTTCATCAACTACTGGAATTGCAACAAGGTCATACTTTTTCATTAGATTGGCAACCTCTTCCTGATCAACATCAGGAGTAACGTAGATAAGGTCTTCCTCCATTACAGCAGTAATTTTTGTTCGTAATGAATTTGTTAAAAGTGATTTTAGCGAAACTATACCAACTAGAACTTCCTCGTTATTTAAAACATAAATGTGATATATCTGGTCAAAATTTTCTTCATTATTTCTAACTTCTCTAATAGCAGCACGTATTGTTTCATAATCTTCAACGGCAACAAAGTCGCTGCTCATTATACCGCCAGCTGTCTCTTCATTGTACTTCAGAAGTTCTTTTACATCTTCAGAATCTTCTGTATCCATTTTCTCAAGAATTTCTTCAGCTACATCTTCTGGTAAATCACTTACAATGTCAGTGGCATCATCAGCTTCGAGTTCATCAATAATATCGGAAATCTTTTCAGTATCAATTTCATCAAGAATTTTTTCACGGAGATTTTCGTCAATCTCGGTGATAACTTCACTTGCTGTTTCAGTATCAAGAAGTTCAAAAAGGTATTTTGCATTTGAGGTGTTAGCATGATTAATTATTTCTGCAATGTCAGCAGAATGAATATCAGCAAATATATTTAAGAGGGCAGAGGATGATTTATCCTTTATCAAATCAGATATATTATCAAGTAATTCGTTATCTACTTGAATCACATCTTTAACTTCTATTTTCTCTTTGTTCTCTTCCATCTACTCTTTATTCTTCTGTAGTTCACTTGCTAAGTATATGAATTCATCAATACTTAAAGTCTCAGCTCGTCTCTTAAAATCTAAATCAATTTCATCTAAATTATAACTTCCAAATATACTATTGTTCAATGAATTTTTTAATGTTTTTCTTCTATTTCCAAATGATGCTTTTACCACATTAATAAAAAACCTATCTTCCAAATTATTGTCTCTAATTTTATCAAATCGTAGTGTAACTATTGCTGAATCAACTTTTGGTTTGGGCTTAAAAACATTTGGGGATACTTTAAATTCAAGATTTACAGTAGCAAAATAATTTAAAATTACTCCAAGAATTCCATAATCTTTTGTATTCGGTTCTGAAACCATTCTCTTCGCTACTTCGTACTGTACCATTAATAATGCATCAGAAAAAAGTGAACGATTTTCAATTAGGCTGAATAGTATTGGGGAAGTAATGTTATATGGAATATTACCAATTACTCTAATTGTTTTTGAACTACCAAATTGGTTGAAATCGAGTTTAAGAAAATCTTGATTAATGAAATTAACATTTGGAAACTGATTTGATAAGCTTTCAATTACACGATTATCAATTTCAATTGCTAATAGATTATCAGTTAGTGATGAAATTACACTTGTTAAAGCACCTCGTCCAGGTCCAATCTCAATAATTAAGTCATCTTTTTGAGGATTAAACTTATTAACAATTTTAAGAATTGTATTTCTATCAGTTAAATAGTTTTGTCCAAATCTTTTTAGTGGTCTGTTTTTCATTCTACAAAAATACAAAAAATGAGTAGTTGAAATTGCAAATATTTCATCTACTTTTTGCATATCTAATTATCGATTACTATTTTCACAAATAATTTCAAAATTAAAAAGTGAACTTAAAAATGGAAAAATCTGAATATATTATTTCGATAGACTTAGGTGGTACAAAAATATTATCTGCGCTTTTGAATGGAAAAAATGAAATTGTTGGAAAGGTAAAACAACCAACTGATTCTTCAAAAGGAGCTGGTTTTATTGTTGAATGTATTGTTGAATCTATTAATAAATTATTCAAAAAGTATGAACTAAATGATAAAGACATAAAAGCAATTAGCATGGGTGTACCTGGAACTGTTAATCCAATATCTGGGTTACTATCAAATGCTCCTAATTTAGGAATTAAGAACTTTAATATAAAAGGGGAGTTGCAGAAGAGTTTTGATATTCCTGTACTGCTCGAAAATGATGTGAATCTCGCAGCACTTGGAATTAAAAAGTATGAGTTTAATGATGAAGTGAACAATATGTTAGTTGTGTTTATTGGAACTGGAATTGGAGGAGCATTACTTTTTAATGGTAATATGTATCGTGGTTCAAACTTCTTTGCTGGCGAAATTGGTCATATGTTTGTTGATGGTTCTGGTTCATTGAGTTCCAATAAAAAAGCCCAGGCATTCGAAGACTTAGCAAGTAGAACTGCTATTGTTAATAAAATAAAAAAGGGATTAGCAAATGGGAAGGAGAGTAATATTCTTGAATTTGTTAAAGGTGACAAAATTAAAAGTAGTGCTCTAGCTAAATCTGTTTTATCTGGTGATACTCTGGTAGTTAAGGAAATTAAAAGAGGAGCCAAAATAATTGGCTCTGTACTTGGTAGCATCACAACACTACTTAATATTGATACCATTGTACTTGGTGGGGGACTTGTTGAAGCAATGGGTGAATTTATTTTAGATGAAGTTAAAAAGAGTTTTAAAAAAGTAGTACTGCCAGAACCAGGCAAAGAGGTAAAAATTGTTACAACACATCTTGGTGATGATGCACCGCTATATGGAGGCATTGCATTAGCAGAGGAATTTTTGGATTAGTTAAACTCACTTTCTATATTTTCCAATTCTTCTGATTTATCAGTCCACACGGAGTAAACTATTTCTAGTTTGTTTTTTGCATTCTCATACTCTTTGTTTTTCTCAGCAGAGAGTTGAGGGTTGGAATAGATTTTCTCATCGCCAAGTGAAATCTCTAAATCTTCAACTAGTAATTCAAGATTCTCAATCTCACTCTCTAATTTTGTTACTTCCTTTTTTAGAACTTTTGTAGCAGCATGTTTTTTCTTTCTGTTCTCTGCATCATATCTTTTTTGATCTTTTCGAGTAACGCTGTTGCCGTTCTCTTTTACTTTTTCGTTGGAATCTTCTTGTTCAATAATTGAGTTACGTTTAGAGAGGTAGTAGTCAATTCCTCCAACAAAAAGGGTCGATTTTAATTTTCGAATTTCAAGAACCTTATTCACAATTGGTTTTAGGAAATCTACATCATGAGATACAATAACTAGGGAACCACTAAAATTAACTAATGCATCTTGCAAAACCAATTTAGAATTATAATCGAGGTGGTTTGTTGGCTCATCAAGTATAATAAGGTTTGCCTTTGTTAGCAATATTTTAGCAAGAGCTACCCGACTTTTTTCACCACCAGAAAGAACACGGACTTTTTTGAAAACATCATCATTTGTAAAAAGGAATGAGCCAAGTATTGTTCTAATTTGTTGGGGAGTTGATTCTATAGAACTTCGCATCACACTATCAATAACATCGTTCTCCAAATCCAAACCTTCAGCTACCTCTTGAGCGTAGTAAGATGTTAGAGCATTGTGACCAAGTAATACTTCACCACTATTATAATTTATTTTTCCTGCAATAATTTTTGCAAGTGTTGTTTTACCAGCACCATTAGGTCCAACAAAAGCTACTTTATCTCCACGCTCTATACGGAAATCGAAATTATCAAAAACAAGGTTTGCGTCATATTTCTTCGTTAGCGATTTTATATCAATAGGAATTGACCCACTCCGAGGAGGTTCAGGAAAACGTAAATTTATTTTACCTTCAAACTCGGGAAGTTCAATATCCTCCAATTTATCTAATTGTTTTATTCTACTCTGAACTTGCTTTGCCTTAGTAGACTTATATCGAAACCGATCAATGAATTGTTCAGTTTGTTTTCGCTTTTTTTCTTGGTTTTGAAAGTTAGCAATAAGTTGTTTATCACGTTCTTCCTTGAACCTTATATAAGCATCGTAATTGCCATTAAAGAGAGTTAGTGTTCTGTTAAAAATCTCTAGTGTTCTAGTGGTAAGTTTGTTTACAAAAAATCTATCGTGAGAGACGAGTAGCAACGCTCCTTTATATCCCATTAGAAAAGAGATTAGCCACTGTAGTGAATCTAAATCAAGATGGTTTGTAGGCTCATCAAGAAGTATTATATCATGATTACCAAGTAATATTTTTGAAAGTTCTATTCTCATCTGCCATCCACCAGAGTATGTAGATACTGGTTGAAGAAAATCGTCGGTTGTAAACCCTAACCCTTCAAGAACTTTTTCTATTTGTGAATTTATTGAATAAAAATCAATTTCAGCTTTTAGATGTTCTAATTCACCCATTTCATTTATGGCGCGTTCTTTCTCTTTCTCAGATGCTTTTGGATCATCTATTAGACTATGTAGTTGTATCTCTTTAGTCTCAATTTCCTGCACTTTTGTGAGGGATAATTTCACTTCATCAAATACAGAGTTGGTTGAAACGTTTAAATACTCCTGTGGAAGATAACCAACGGAAATATTTTTCTGCATTATTATGCGACCAGTTGAAGTCTCCTCCAAACCAGCAAGCATTTTAAGAATTGTTGATTTACCAGTTCCATTTGCACCAACAAGGGCAATTCTATCACCCTTATTTATTTTGATGTTTGCAGAATTAAATAACGGAATCCCAGTAAATTGAATAGAGACATCAATTAAATCTATCATAAAATGTATAGCTCAAATAAATTAACGAATAACAGCAAACTTTGATGTAGTGATTTTGTCAGCTTCTTCATCAAAAGCTACTAAAACATAAATACCACTAGCTACAAATTTACCATTTTCATCTTTACCATCCCAGAAAGCTAACCTTCCACCCGGAGAAATAATTGTTTTAATTAGTTTCCCAGATACTGAGAGAATTTTAATAGAACTATTTTTCACAAGTCCATCAATAGTTATGGATGTGTGTTTATCTAATTTAAATGGGTTTGGGTAGACTAATATTTTATCGAAATCCTTTTTTGGTTCAACTGCGTAGGTAGTTAATGTACTCATTCCAAAACTTGTTCCAATATAAACTAGACCACTCTCTTTATCTATTGCAATTGAATTTATATCATCAGAAGGCAATGGACTATTTTTACTATCGTATTGAGCAATAAGTTGTGAGCCATCAGAAGTCATTACAAAAACTCCCTGGTGAGTTCCAACCCATTTCTGATTAAGCGGATCTACAGCAATTGCTGTAATAGATTGTTGCCTAAGAGAAAATACTGATGTGATTAGGGATGTTGGACTAGCTGTATTAGCAAGTATATTCATTCCCTTATCTGTACCGATCCAAAGCTCACCACGGTTATCAACTTCAATTGCACCAACTTCGTCACTATTTAAGCCATCACTAGTTCTAAGCCAACCCCAGACATCATTATCTGTATCACCTGGAGAACTCTGTTCATTAAAATAGAAAAGTCCGCGACCAGTGATTGTAAACCATTTAGTATCATTTTCGTCAATCAATCCATCAGTAATAAAAACACTCTCAGTTAACTGGAAATATGGAAATTGATAATGATACCAAGTTGAATCTGAAGTAAGTAGTATTATAGGTTTTCCATCGGCCGAGGCAAAATTGAAAAACCATAAATCACCATTAGAATCACGTTCTGCATTCATTATAACTACATAGTTTGGATGATCAGGAATACCAACCAGTTCAGAATTGTAAGCATTTAGGTATGTGAAATTTCCATCCTCTTCTATTGTTAATCCAGATCCCCAGTTTGAAAGATAAACTTGGGTATCATCAGAATTAACATTATGATAATTATTGTTTGGTAATTCTGGGAAACTATCTTTATTATAATTAATCCAGAAATCTTCATTGAATTTCATAAACCCACGTCCGAATTGGTCTTTTCCAGTTCCAGCCCAGAGAGCACCATTTTTATCAACTGTTATACTTTCAAAAGAATTATTTATGGGGCCATTTGGTAAAAGAGTTTCTGCGCTATTACTCGATACTTTAATTATACCTTCACCAATCTCAACTATATCATCTCCAATTTCTATTAAACTTATATTTGAAATTACTATCTCATCGTTATGCGAAATATCAAAATTAGTTAATAAAGTTCCAGTTGAAGTATAGAGTGTTTGATCTTCATTCACATTACTTAGAACTAAGCTGGACTCAAAAAGCACAAGCAGATTATTTTCGAAAACTGCTAAATCTTGAATTTCATCACTGTATGCATAATGATTCCACAAATTATTTTCAAATTTGAATAGCCCCTTATCAGTTCCAGCAATAAGTTCATTGTTCAATAATACTGTTGAATAAGTTTCATTTGCTGAAATATCTTTTCCTGTCAAGTAAGTTGTCCAAGATTCTGGTGCTAATAAATTTGAAGCACCATCTTTTTGAATAGCAATTCCACTTTCCGTTGATACGTAAATCTTATCATCAACAGTAACACTATATACTTTTTGAGAAGAAGGGAAATCACCAAATTTCATAGTAGTTGAAATAAATCCAAAGTGGTTAGTACTAATAAGGGAAAGTCCAAAATCAGTTGAGATATAAGCTACATCACCAATTATTAAAATTTCATTAATGCTTTTATTAGAGTTATTTGAATCAAAAATATCTTTAATAGGGATGGTAGTCCCATCGGTTGGGTCATATATATCAATTATTCCATTTTGCATTCCAAACCAGATTCGTCCTTCGGAATCAATATCTAGTGCAGTTAAGTTTTGGCTACTAAGTCCAGTTGAGTTAGTTAGAAAAATTTCAAAATCCCCACCACTATTTGAATAGTATGTAGCACCACCAGTAGTAGAAGTCCAAAAACCATTAGCAGTTGATTTTATATCAGTAACCAATTTCATGTCGGTATAGTTATCCCAAACTCCAATACTTTGAGCTGTAGTTAACGATGTTTGCGCAATTATGAAAATGAATAGGATAATGTTTCTCATCTGATTATTATTTAATAATTTTGTCAGATGGTGCTCGCATTTATAATTATTAGCAAGTGTATAAATGTTTTTACATGCTCGGTTCATCTTTATATAATCCTTAATAGTAAAATTAAATAGTGGAAATAATTGATAGCAAATTTACAATTTTTTAAGAATTGAAATAGTCAAAAATTCATCACTTTTATTTGCCCAAGAATTGAAGCATCTCTTTGTAGTGTTTTGGATCTAACCAGTACCTGCCTAAATTGTCTTCATCACCTTTCTCACCACCATGAAAATCAGAACCCCCAGATTCAAGAAGGCAATATTGGTTTACAATTCCACGATAGAATTTTATTTGATATGAATTGTGAGAAGGATGCGTTACTTCAATGCCATCAATACCAGAATTAATGAGAGTCATTAAAATTGATTCTTTTAAATGTCCAGGATGAGCGATGAAAGAGAGTCCACCTGCATCATTAATTATTTTTAAAGCACTTTGCGGAGAGACGTGAATTTTCCGTTCGTAAGCTGGTGCTCCATCTCTTAAGTATTTTTGGAATGCTTCATAATAATCTTTTACAATACCTTTTCTCATCATAGCTATTGCAACATGTGGTCTTCCAATTGCAGAGCTACTAGTAACCTCTAATACATCATCAATGGATATGTCTAAATCAAGGGCGTTTAATTTCTTCACCATTCGTAAAGCTCTTTGATATCTTTCATCCCGAAAAAAACTAAGATACTTTTTCAATTCAGAATTATTAATATCAAGAAAATAACCAAGTAGATGTACCTCTTTATCTTCAACATCAGTACTAATTTCTAAACCTGGTATTACTTCAACCCCAAGGTCTTTCCCAATGCCAATTGCTTCTTCTAATCCGTTAACGCTGTCGTGGTCAGTAATTGAAATGATATTTATATTATTATCACGAACTTTTTTTATTAATTCAAATGGAGAAAAATGTCCATCAGAATAAGTCGTATGCATGTGGAAATCTATTAAAGGTGTTGGTCTCACTCAAAGCTCTCTTTAAATTCTTCAAAATTTACAATTCTTAATTTATTTCCATCAAGTTCCACAAATCCACGTTTTGCAAATGAGTGCAGTGTACGCGAAATAGTTTCTCTCGATGTTCCAGCCATATTAGCTAAATCTTGTTGGATAGGGAGCTTGTCAATTTCGACGACTCCATTTTTGATTTTTCCTGAGTATTCAGAAATTTGGAGAAGAACAGTTGCAACTTTTCCTTCGGCATCTTTAAGTGATAGAGCTTTAATTTTCATATCTGCATTTCTAAGCCGTGAAGTAAGTTCTTGTAAAAGAATAATTGAGATTTCAGGATGATTATTAAGCAGTTGTAAAAAGTCATTTCGTTGTATCAAAAACACTTTAGATTCTTCAATTGCAATTACATTCGCAGAGCGAGCCAGTCCATCTAAAATAGCCATTTCACCAAAAAAGTCAGACTCACCAAGTATTGTTAAAATAACCTCTCGCCCGTCATTACTAGATCTTGAAACTTTTACCTTCCCATTTAAAATAACAAAAAGAGCATTCCCAGAATCCTCTTCTAGTAGAATTGGTTCGTCTTTTTTATAATCCTTCTTCACACCAATTTTTTCAATTTTTAAGATAGTATCTGTAGGTAAATCTGCAAAAATTGGTACAAATTGTAGAGAATATGATTCATTATCCATAATTAGCCTAAGTTATTTGAATTAACATAAATAAATAGTGAAAATATTTGCTTTTATCAAGTAGAAATAAGGTAAATGAATTTTATGAAGATGATAGAATATTTGTTTATTGGAAATAATTACACTAAAATATGGAATATTGTAAGAAATATATCGTGTAACATTGTTATTAAAAAGGGATATGAGTAATTTTACAATTGTAAATTTTAAAAAGATTTTTTTATAAATAAAAGATAGATGGAGGAAAAAATGTCAATTAAAATTGGTATTAATGGATTTGGAAGAATTGGTCGTTTAGTATTTAGACGTGCAATGGAATTAGACGGAGTAGAAGTTGTAGGTATAAACGATTTACTTGATGTGAATTATATTGCGTACATGTTAAAATATGATTCTACACACGGAAGATTTAATGGTGAAGTAAGTGTTGTTGATGGAAACTTACTTGTAAATGGAAGTACAGTTAGAGTTACAGCTGAAAGAAATCCTGCTGACTTAAAATGGAATGAAGTTGAAGCAGAGTATATTGTTGAATCTACTGGCTTATTTTTAACTAAAGAGAAAGCTCAAGCTCATATTGAGGCTGGTGCAAAAAAAGTAGTATTATCAGCTCCTTCAAAAGATGATACTCCAATGTTTGTTATGGGTGTTAATAATGAGGAATATGCTGGACAAGATATTGTATCAAATGCATCTTGTACAACAAACTGTTTAGCTCCTATTGCAAAAGTTCTTAACGATAAATTTGGAATTGAAAGTGGATTAATGACTACTGTTCATGCAACTACTGCAACTCAAAAAACTGTTGATGCTCCTTCTATGAAAGATTGGAGAGGCGGACGTGGTGCAGGTCAGAACATTATTCCTTCATCAACAGGTGCAGCCAAAGCTGTTGGCAAAGTTATCCCAGAACTTAATGGTAAATTAACTGGTATGGCTTTCAGAGTTCCTACTGCTAATGTTTCTGTTGTTGACTTAACAGTTAACTTAAAAACATCTACTAATTATGATGAAATTAAAGCAGCAATGAAAGAAGCTTCTGAAACAAATCTTAAAGGAATTTTAGGATACACAGAAGATGCAGTTGTTTCAAACGATTTCTTAGGCGAAGAAAGAACATCTGTATTTGATGCTGAAGCTGGTATTATGCTTGATGATAAATTTGTTAAGGTTGTTTCTTGGTATGATAACGAATGGGGCTACTCATGTAAAGTTGTTGATTTAGTTCAATACATGGCAAGTAAATAAAATTAGTATTCTTAATTTTAAAGACGGCATTTGCCGTCTTTTTTTTTATCAAATTTAAGAGAGGAAGTAATGAATAAATTAACAATTGATAATGTTCAGCTAAATGGTAAACGGGTACTAGTTCGTGTAGATTTCAATGTGCCATTAGATGAAAACCAAAATATAACTGACGATAAAAGAATAACGTCTGCTTTACCAACAATTAAAAAAATAATTAAAGATGGTGGAAAAGCAATTTTAATGAGTCATCTTGGGCGTCCGAAAGGTGAAGCTAAACCAGAATTTAGTTTAAAACCTGTTGCAGATAAATTAAGTGAGTTACTAAATCAAGAAGTTAAATTTGCATCTGATTCTGTTGGTGCTGATGTTGAAAAATTAGTTGCTGAGTTAAATGATGGTGATGTATTACTTCTTGAAAATCTAAGATTTCACAAAGCAGAAACCGACAATGGGGAAGAGTTTGCTAAAGCTCTTGCTGCTTTTGGAGACATTTTTGTTAACGATGCTTTTGGAACTGCACACCGTGCCCATGCTTCAACAGAAGGTGTTACAAAATTGATTGATACTTGTGTTGCTGGATACTTAATGCAAAAAGAATTAGACTTTTTACACAGTGCAATTGCTGAACCGAAAAGACCATTTACTGCAATTCTTGGTGGAGCAAAAATTACTGGCAAGATTGATGTAATTGAAAAACTTCTTGAAAAAGTGGATACTTTAATTATCGGCGGCGGAATGGCTTACACATTCTATAAAGCTCAAGGATTCGAAATTGGAACATCGCTTTTGGATGCTGATAAAGTTGAATTGGCAAAAGAGATGCTTGTAAAATTTGAAGCCTCAAAAGTAAATGTCCTTTTGCCAGTTGATGTTAAAATTGCAAAAGATTTTGATAATAATTCACCATCCGAAGTTGTAAAAGTAAGTGAAATGCCAGCCGACCAAATGGGCTTGGATATTGGTCCAGAGACAATTGAACTTTTCTGTAATGAAATTAAGAAAAGTAAAACAGTTGTTTGGAATGGTCCTATGGGAGTTTTTGAATTCTCTAACTTTGCTGCTGGAACAAACGAAGTTGCAAATGCATTAGTTGAAGCTACTGAGAATGGTGGAATAACAATTGTAGGTGGTGGCGATTCTGCCGCAGCTATTAAGCAAGCTGGACTTGATGATAAAGTTTCACACGTATCAACTGGTGGCGGTGCGTCATTAGAATTCTTAGAAGGGAAGCTACTTCCTGGAGTTGAAGCCTTAACAGATGTGTAAATGCTTTTATCAATAAGTGTAATAAAAATCCCAATAATTTGTTGGGATTTTTATTATGATTTTTCTTACAAACTTCACAGTAGCACCTTAAAACCAAAACGTTTTAACCAAAAATATTTGAAATTTAGAACTAAATTATTAGCTTTAGAGTAACATTATTATTTGGTGTTTATAAACAAATTAGTGAAACTTTACAATTTTAATCTTCTTTCCTTTATAAGAAAAATTGCTCAACTTAGGTAGTTGTACTTCTTATAAAGGTTTAC
>CBDUTO010000026.1:0-40049 GCA_965370315.1 uncultured Melioribacteraceae bacterium | reverse complement strand
ACACCGAATTAAAATCGCCTAGTGTTTCTTCAGCGGTTGGAGTGGTAACTATAATTAATAAAAAATGGAACCCAAATACAGCTACAGCCCAAATAATTGCTAATTTGGAAATTAAATTCCTATTAGCTTTAGCATGTTCCGAAAGGGGTCTAAAAAAATTAATGTTGTACTTTTCATGTTCGGTCATTATTCTCTCTTTGTAAATTGTAAAAAAAATTTTATAGTAATAAACTATACTAATGTAAAAGGTAATCCTAAAATAAAGACTATTTGGGAAAATTACTCTAACTATTACTATAAAAAGAATTTTAAGTATTAAACTCTTTTCTTAAATGTGGAATAATATGCGGAGATTTTTTTAAATTTTAGCTTTTTTATAAACTATAAATCTAATGACTTATGAATCAATACTATATTTTGGGTAAATTTGGTTTATAAATAATTAATAGAAATATTTTAAAAGGTAAATAGATGGACAAAATTTCAAATGTGCTAGCAGAACGTTATGCTTCAGAGGGAATGAAAAATATTTGGTCGCCTGAAGGAAGAATTGTCCTTGAAAGGGAATTGTGGATTGCGGTAATGAAGGCTCAGAGAGAACTTGGGCTTGATATACCAGCCGAAGCTATTGAGAGTTATGAAAAAGTAAAAGAGAATGTAAATATAGAATCAATTGATGCCCGCGAACGTATAAGTAGGCACGATGTGAAAGCACGAATTGAGGAGTTTTGTGAACTTGCTGGTTTCGAGCATATTCATAAAGGAATGACTAGTAGAGATTTAACCGAAAATGTTGAGCAACTTCAGATTTTCCGTGGATTAAATTTATTACTAGAAAAAAGTATAACCGCTTTAATTCGAATTTCTGAAAATGCCGAAAAATATTCAAATCAAATAATTGCTGCACGTACACATAATGTTGCAGCTCAACCAACTACTTTAGGACGGCGACTCGCTATGTTTGGTGAGGAATTGTTATTCGGAGTTAATCAACTACAGTCGCTCATTGATAATTACCCTGTACGTGGCTTAAAGGGAGCTGTTGGAACACAAGTAGATCAATTAACTCTTTTTAATAATGATTCATCCAAAGTAAATAAGTTGGAAGAAAAGCTAATTAAGCATCTTGGAATTAATAAATCGCTTCACTCTGTTGGGCAAGTTTATCCACGTAGTATAGATTTTTCTGTTGTTTCAACACTTTTTATTTTAGGAAGTGGTTTAAGCAGTTTTGCAACAACATTAAGAATTATGGCTGGAAACGAAACAGTCTCTGAGGGATTTGCTAAAGGACAAACTGGCTCCTCCGCTATGCCCCATAAAATGAATAGCCGCTCAAGTGAAAGAATTAATGGGTTCCAAAATATACTTGCTGGATATGTTACTATGACTAGTAATATTTCTGGAGATCAATGGAACGAAGGAGATGTCTCATGTTCAGTAGTACGTCGTGTAGCATTGCCAGATAGCTTTTATGCAATTGATGGAATGTTAGAAACCTTCCTAACAATAATTGAGCAAATGGAAGTCTTTGAGCCAGTAATTGAAAAAGAGAATAAACACTATTTCCCATTTTTATCTTCAACAACATTTCTAATGGAAGCAGTAAAAAAAGGAATTCCAAGAGAACAAGCTCATGAGGTAATTAAAGAGCATGCCGTTGCTACGGTAAGAGATATGCGAAACGGTAAAATCATAAAAAATGATTTGCTAGAGAGATTAGCAACTGATGGAAGATTAGATTTATCGTTGGAAGAGTTGGAAAGTATTATGTCAAAAGCGGATCAGTTAATTGGAAATGCAAAAGAGCAAATAAATAAATTTACCCAACAAGTAAATATTTATGTGCAAAAATTTCCAAAAGCCAAAGAATATAGGCCAGGAACTATTTTGTAAAAACACATAAGTAAATTTTGTGGATGGTAATAAAGTGTGATTGAATTGAGAGGCTGAGTTCTAGTTATTACAGCAAATTATACTCTGCTATTTTCGCAATCCAATTTCAATGTCATTTCGAAATGACATTGCTTTTTAGCGATTGAGAAATCTTCTGTTATCCACGAGATTTCTCACCCCCGACAAAATACGTCGGTATTCGAAATGACAAATTTTTTGTATTATGATTATTAATTGATAACAGTGCAAATAAATAATGCTATTATAGTTAGAACTTAGCCATTTGAGACGACTTTTGTATAAGTCGTCTCATTTAATTTTCTAAACTTTTTCAACAATTAAAGCCGAAGCTTCACCACCCCCAATACAAAGGGATGCTAATCCAAACTTAGAATCAGTCTTTTGCATGGTATGAAGCAAGGTTGTTAAAATTCTTGTTCCACTTGCTCCTATTGGATGCCCTAAAGCAACAGCACCACCATTAACATTTACTTTTTCTGGATCTAAGTCTAATTCTTTATTTACGACTAGTGAAACCACAGAGAAAGCTTCATTTATTTCAAATAAATCAATGTCGTTTAAACTCATATCAGCTTTTTTAATAACTTTTTTTATTGCATCAATTGGAGCAGTAGTAAACCACTTCGGATCTTTTGAAGCAGATGCTTGGGAAACAATTTTTGCAATTGGTTTTAACCCTAAACTATCTGCCTTTTCTTTAGACATTAATAAAACTGCAGAAGCTCCATCATTTATAGAAGAAGCATTAGCGGCTGTTACTGTTCCATCTTTTACAAATGCAGAACGAAGAGTTTCTAGTTTATCAAAATTTACTTTTCCAGGTTCTTCATCATTAGCTACTTCAGTTACAACACCACGCCTTCCTGCAACTTGCACCGGAATAATTTCCTGCTCAAACTTTTTCTCTTCAATAGCTTTCTGTGCTCTTTTATAGCTAGTAATTGCAAAATTATTTTGATCCTCTTTTGAAATATTATATTCAGTTGCACAAAGTTCAGCAAAATTACCCATATGCACATCGTCGTACGCATCTACTAAACCATCTTTTAACAGGGCGTCTATTAAATTTTGGTTTCCCAATTTAAAACCATTTCTAGCATTATTTAAATAGAATGGAATTTGAGACATATTTTCCATACCACCTGCTATTATAGAATCGGCATCACCAAGCATTATAGCTTGGGCTCCGAGCATTACTGATTTTAATCCAGAGCCACAAACTTTGTTAATAGTAAGACATTGAACAGAATTATCTAAGCCAGCACCAAGTGCAGCTTGTCTTGCAGGTGCTTGTCCTTCTCCAGCTTGAATAACATTACCCATAATTACTTCATCAATGGAATTGCTATCCAGATTATTTCGTTTTATTAAACCTTCTATTACAATACTACCCAACTTTGGTGCTTCTACTGAACTTAGCGAACCCATAAATGATCCTATTGGAGTTCTAACAGCATCTATAATATATACTTCTTGAATCTGTTGCATTCTGTCTCCTACAAATATCTAATTGTTATTGATAAAATTGATAATTTCTTTATTTGCTACTTCTGATTTTTCAAATGGCAACATATGACCACATTCAGGAATAATTACTAATTTGCTATTTGGGATACTCTCGTTGGCAAAATTGGCAATGTCCTCAGTAAATCCACCGTGTAAATATATATTTGGTATTAGTCCATCATTATTTCCAAATAGGATAAGTGTTTTATGTGAGATATTCTTTAATTCTTTTAGAACAGGCTCGTCAATCATTCCAGTTACATTTCTTGTAACAGCATAACAGTAATCTTCAAAATCTGTTGCGCCTTTCACTTGAATTCTGTCAGTTACAAAGAAATCAGCATCATCTGGCATTTCATAAAAATTTGATTTCAAGTTTATATCAATATTTCTTGTCGGTGTATCTTTTACTAAATCAATTGTAAAAGCAGATTTCATCCAGTCGCCTTCACCATCTGTGAATTTTTCAAATCCAGCTGGAGATATTAAAACTAATTTATTAACCTTATTAGGATAGTTGAGTGAAGTAACTAATGATATTTGTCCACCCATTGAATGCCCAACAAAAGTAGCTTTATCAATGTTTAGTTCAGCCAGGAATTCTGTAAGAACAGTTGCATACCAGGACATAGAATACTTGTAATTGCCTTTATCCGATTTACCATATCCTGGCAAATCAATAGCAATAACTCTAAAATCCTTTGATAGAGAGGGAATATTCTTCATCCAACTTTTAGCACTAGTTCCTAGTCCGTGAATCAGTAAAATTACATTATCAGATTTCCCCTCATCTATATAAGCAATATTAATATTTCTAACTTTTTGATATTCAACTTCAAAAGTGTAATCAATATCCTTAAATTCCTTAGGTGGTAAATTGTAGTAATATGATGTTGCACAAGCGTTTAACATAATTATCATTGCAATTAGTGTTGTGTAAAATAATTTATTCATAATAGCCTCCTAAAACATAATCCATTTAAATGAAGCAAACAGTACCCAAGGATCTTCCGGACGTGAACTCACATTGCCATTAACAACAGATGAGTCATAAAAGTCACCCAATGATAAATAAGCAGCGTGTATTTCTAAATCCATAAATACTCTTAATTTGTATAGGAGGTTAAGATTAACTTCTGCTCCAATTATATTTCCACCACCATTTGGAGAAACAGGAGCTGCTCCAAACCCAACGGAAGATTTTATTTTAAATTTATGAGGAACAATATCGTAAGATGCTGAGAACGCACCAGCCATTAAACCATACCCAATGTTTTGAATATCTATTACAGCGGCATTAAATCTGTTAACTACGTTGCCATGTGGAAGCAATAAGTATAAACCATGACTGATGAAAACAGCTCCAGGTGCAGTCCAGTTATTACCAGTAAGCACACCAGTATATTTTCCATCGTAAATATTATCTTTATCGCCAGAGGTAAAAATACCATCAAGAGCAATAAAGTCATTTCGGTTGTTGCCATATTTATATGAAAGTCTCAAATTGGTAGCAACACCCATAATATCCACAGTTTGCGTAGCAGTTTGGGCAACACCAAAGTTTCCTAAAACAAAACCAGTATAACCAAATCTTCCTTGCTTAAGTGTTGGATTGCCATGAAAATTTGTTCCTAACCAAAATATATCAGCAGTATAATCTTCATCACCGAAGTTAAAGTTAAAAACTCCATTGTAATTACTTAGTCCAGAATTCAGACCTTGTCCCAAAATTGAAACTCCACCTTCGCCATTTCCTCTATCTCTAACATAATATCCAGTAAAGCCAATAGAATTATTAATATCTAAATCATATTCATAATCTATTTCAAATAATGAAACATCATCGTCTTGTTGAACATTGTTTTCGTAAAATTGATAAGCACCAAATTTAAATCTTTGATCATTTAGTAGATAATGTCCCGCAATACCACTAGCATCAGAGCCCCATATAGCTAAACGATAACCAGTATAAAATAGGTCCTCGGTGAACGTATATGCTGGAACTTTGATGTTATCAAATATTCTGGTTAGCCCAACATTTATGAAAAGATTCTTTTGAGGACGGAACTCAATAAATAAATTTTGTGTTTGCATGTTCACAAAATCTGCTCCAAATGCGCCACCAAAGTTACCACCTGCGCCGTAGTTTGCATCACCCCACGTCCAATCAAATTCAAAAGACATACGCATTGTAGCCCAGCCATCAAACAATCTAGGTGAATATGCAATTATTGGAATAAACCTTTGCTCTACATACCTAGAGTCTCCACCAGTTACAGTTGTGTTACCTCCAAATAATCTTCCAACAACTTGGCCTTTTAAAAATTCGTTGGTTGGATAAATGTTGGAAGCTTCAGCACGCATGAAATAGTATCCAATAAACTTGAATTCTTTCTTTTCTTCATCAATTTTTTCTTCTTGATAATCCTGTGCGGTCTGTGAAAATAATTGCAAAGAAAATAGTAAGGCTAATAAAATAATTGTTATTTTTCTATTCATTGTTAACTCATTAATGTTATTGGGATTCTAAAAAGGAGAAGCAAAAAGCTTCTCCTTTCAAAATTATTTTTCTCTTACGTATGATTGAATATTATCTACTACGTTTGGGTCTGAGCCAAAACCACCTTCTGGAGTAACGGGTGAAAAACCATAATTTGGTATAGTAACAACTACTTCCAATTTCATTTTTTCTGGGTTTCCAGAAATTACTTGAATAATTCCTCCTTGTTCATATGAAGGGTAAATTATCTCTATGCTATGAATGTCGCCATTTGAAGACTTTGTTACTTCATAGGTTCCAACAGTTGGAATCCACTGTCCATCTGCAAAATGTGATTCTAGTGTAATGGTTTGGTCTTCATTCATTATAACTCTTACACTATCAATACCCAATGATGAAATAGTAGCTGCAACATTTTCACCCGCACTTAGCCATGTTCCAAGCCATGCTTCAGTTGTTTCTTCTGTTTCTGTTACACTATCATCGCTACTACAAGCTATAAACGAGAAAGATAGCAATACGATTAAAAGGTAAATTAGATTTTTCATTGTTACTCCTATTATTTATTAGTTATTATCCCCATTTTATTACGTTGGCTGCCCATGCATAGCCTATACCGGCGGCAACCATTGCAACTACGGTTCCTTTTTTAATTTTGTTTTGTTCAATTGCTAATTGTAATGAGATTATTTGGTCAATTTGCCCTATGTGACCTATATTGCTTAAGTATATGGATTGGTTCTCTGTAAGTTTTAATTGGTCGAGCATAACTTTGTGCATAGATTTTTTAAAGTGAAGAACAGCTAGGTAACCTAACTCATCCATATCTATTTTACTTTTTTCAAATGCTTTTTCAATGCAGTTCATCCAGTTGCTCATTGATATTTCATTAAGACGATTCTTCATATGCTCTGGATTAAACATTGTAAGGGATTTATATGCAACGTCTAAGTTTTCTTCTGAAATAGGATTTATAGTGCCACCATATTTTACACCAACATCTCTAGCTAAACTTCCATCAGTGATAATGTGTGAACCAAGTAATAAATTTTTATTGTAGTTTTTCTTTAATATTATTGCTCCACCACCAGCACCAAGATTAAACATCATTGACATGTTCTTATCTGTGTAGTCAACAAAGTCTCCATTTCTATAACCACCAGCAATTAGTACTGTATTTATATCTTCATCAGCAATCATCATATCTTTAGCCATTTTCATAGCAGATATTGTTGTGCAGCATCGTTGTTGTAAATCAATTGCCCAAGCGTTTGTTGCACCAATTTTCTCTTGTAGATAAATTCCGGAAGTTGTTAATGGATACTCCTTCCATTCCTCACCAATGTTTAAAATTAAATCGATATCTAAAGGGTTAACTCCAGTAGTTCTAAGTGCTTCTTTTGCAGCCCAAACTCCCATATCTTGAGTACCATCTGTGTTACTCGGAATAGTTTTTTCGACAATACCCAGTTTGTTAATTACCGCGTCTGTTTCCCAAACTCCATTTGTTTTATCAGCAATTTCACTCGCCGTTAATTTGTTTTGGGGGAGATAAATACCAGTCCCAACAATTCCAATTTTAGGTATATCAATCATAATTTCCTTAATTCTTTTCTATCAATCTTTCCAGTGTCATTGGTAGGTAGTTCATTTATGAAACAGATATGTTTTGGTATTTTATACTTTGCCAATTTATCGAGACAATAGGCATATATTTTATCGTCATTTAAATCAGAATTTTCTAATTTTATTATAAATGCTTTTCCTACCTCACCCCATTTTTCATCAAGCACACCAATAATAGCAATATCATTAATTCCTGGATGTTGTCTTAATAAATGTTCAACTTCGGCGGGATAAACATTTTCACCACCAGAGATATACATGTTTTTTAATCTATCAACTACGTATAAAAATCCTTCACTATCACGATGAACAACATCGCCAGTAGAGAACCAGCCATCTTTTATTGTAGCCTTAGTGTCACTTTTGTTTTCCCAATATCCTGGAGTTACATTTGAACCTTTTAGGAGGAATTCACCTTGACCTTCACCTAAGATTTCTATTCCAGATTCATCAACAATTTTTGTTTCAATATAGAAATTTGGAGTTCCAATTGAGCCAAGTTTTCTAATTGCATCTTCATGGTTAAGTGAGGTTACATTTGGACCAACTTCTGTTAATCCATATCCTTGCCTTATTGGAACTCCTTTGTTGTGCCATGTATTAATAACTTCCAAAGGCAAAGCTTCGCCACCAACAATTAAATATCTTAGGTGGATCATATTAGATTTATCAAATAATTTTGCTTCTCCCAACATTTTTAGCATAGTTGGAACAGCCCACCAAATTGTGATGTTCTCTTCATCCATCAATTTTAATACAATTTCAGGGTCAAAATTTTTCAAGATTATTGTATGTGCACCATGATGAAGAAAAGGAGTGAATAAAACATTCCAACCACCGGTATGAAATGGAGGAGCACAGTTAATTGATTTATCGTCAGATGTTATGTTTAATCTTAGTTCTGTATTTATACTATTCCAGAATAACATTTTATGCGTATATAGAGCCCCTTTAGGAAATGCAGTTGTTCCAGAAGTATAAAGGATAAAAATTGGGCTATCTTCAGTTAGGTTAGAGTTATAAGAATTAATTACTGTCACATTTTTATCAAAACTATCTAATAGTATTGATAAATTATCTAATGTTAGTTTTGAATTAACATTTCCAAAACTTGATGTCTCTTTAACTGATTCTAAATAATTATTTTGAACAATGATTAACGATGGGTCACTATTAGTAATAATATAATCTAACTCTTGAGTTGCCAAACGATAATTTAAGGGAACCAGAATTATACCTAATTTTTGGGCTACTCCAAAAAGAACTGTATACTCAATACAATTTTCTGCAAGTACTGCAACTCTATCGCCTATGGCTAGGTGATAGTTGGAACTGAAATATTCTGCTAATTGATTTGACAAATTATTCAATTCAGAATAAGTATATGATATTCCATTATCAAAATCCGTTATAGCTTTTGAATTAGGCGAATAGATATTCCATTTAGAAAACCAATCAAATTTGTTCATTTATTTATAGTTCTTTTTATTGAAAAAATGAATTAACAAACCAACAATTGTTGATACAACAATTGCTGAAGCTGAAGCGATTGCCGGATTACGAATAGTTCCAATCAAATATTGTGTAAAAAAACCAAAATCAAATCCAAATTCGGAAACCAACAATGGGAAGAAATAGTATATTGAAAAGTGAACTACTATTGCAACGATTGATGCTGAAAGTGGAGCAATTAATTTCACATCTTTAAGGAAAATTCCAAATAAAATTGGAATAAAAGCAGCTGAAAAGAAAGCATAAACACCATTTTGGGCTAAAAGTCCAACGCTTAATTTTGGGTTTAGAAGCTGATCGTAAGAAATGATTCCAGCAATAATTGCTAAACAAGCAATCGCAATTCTGTTAGCCATAATCAGACTCTTATCAGATTTTAATTTTTCTCCAAAAAGAGGTTTTATTATATCAGAAGTAATTGTAGAAGAAACCGATTGGATTAATCCTTCGAGAGTTGACATTCCAGCTGAGATTAATCCAAGAACAACTAAAAGCCCCACTACTACTGAAAAAGTCCCATCTGCAAAAATGCTGATGACATACGCTGGAATTATTCCATCATTTTTAAGAGCTACACCATCAACTAATAAGTTTGGAAACTCTAGTCTAGCATAAAAGCCTGCGAATACCACAAGGAAGAAAAGAATTTCAGCAACTACACTAACAATTAAAAATTTGTTTATATCCTTTTCGCTCTTTAGCAAAAGTGATTTAGTAATAATGTGTGGTTGACAAACCACAGCAATTCCAACTATAAACTGGCATAATATAATTTCGAAAAAATCTCTGAATAGTGGTGAATTAGAATTAGTTAATGTTGTAAGGTTTGGATCAATAGCACTAAGTTTTGAGAAAAACGAATCAATTCCATTGCTAAAATGCTCAAACCCTGATGTAAGTAAAATTATAGCAACAATAATCATAATTGCTACTTGTATTGTATTTGTATAAACCATTGAGTTTGCACCACCAAACATCATATACCCGAACACAAAGACAATTAGTCCAACCAAAATATATATTTCTTCAACGTTTAAAGATTTAGACAATACTTTTGTTAGCGCAACAACTATTAATACTATAAATGTGATAAGCAATAGTGACAAAAAAGCCATGAAGAGAGAGTATCCGTTACTCTTATATCGTTCCCCAATCCATTGTGCTAATGTAAGAGCTTTTATTGAGTGCCCATATTTTTGAAAACTTTTAGTTAGAATTATCAACGAAAAGAGTGAACCAATTGGAAAGACAATTCCAAATGAGATGAACCCTGCTAAGCCATAGTTTGCTATAAACCCTGGATTAATTATAAATGTTGCTGCACTAGTCATAGAAGCAGCAAGTGATAACCCAACCGAAATAGGAGAAAAACTCATATTTCCAATAGCATAATCTGAAAAACTTTTTGTTTTTAAAGCACCTCTAATAACAAAATAGAGAATTACTGACATATAACTAAATATCAGCAACCATGTTCCTATAACTTGTGTTGAACTAGCCATTTTCTCTCTTTTTAATTAATATCTAAATGCGGCGCCAGAGACTGAAAATCCTCCGCCTGAACCAACCATAAAAATTATATCGCCTTTTTCAATTTTCCCTTGCTTCTGTGCATCCTCAAAAGAAATTGGGATACATGCTGAACCAGTATAACCATAGTAATGCATGCTTGTTTGTGCTCTTTCTCTTGGAAGCTTTAGTAAATCCATTGTTTCCCAAATACTATTAATATTAATTTGAGTGAACAAAAATAATTTCACATCTTCAATTTTTATTGATGCTTTATCAGCAAGGTCATTAATTACTTTTGACCAAGTTTCAGGATTTAGTTCTGGTGGAAATTTTTTCGAAATTGTTAGTAAATGTTTTTTTTCTGCAATTACTTCATTATTAACTGGAGTATTTGTTCCACCTGCGTAAATTCCCATATAATCATGATATTGCCCAAGAGTTATTAACTTACTTGCTAAAAATCCGGACTCATTATTTTCAGAAGACTTCAGTATTATTGCACCAGCTCCATCTGCAAATAGATTAACAGTTTTTTTATCCATCATATTTAAGTACTTACTCATTGCATAAGCACCAATAACCATAACAGTATTGTATTGTTTATCCGCAATTATAAATTTGGATGCTGTATCTAAAGCAGTTACAAATCCAGCACATGCGCTGTTTATATCAAAAGTTGCAGCGTTTGTCATTCCTAATTTATATTGAACTTTCGAAGAAGTTGAAGGAGAAATATACTCTGGTGTATCAGTTGCAATTATTAATAGATCTATTTCCTCTGGTGAAATATTACCTTTTAACAGAGCAGATTTACCAGCTTCAATTGCTAAATCAGCAGTAGATTGATTCTCATCACACCATCTTCTTTCGTATATTTGAACAAATTCTTCCAACCAATCACTTACTTTTGTATCAAGTAAATCGTCGAAATATTCATTTTTTATAATTCTTTCTGGAACATACATTCCAGAAGAATGAATTACAGCATTTCGCATTAAACTATCCTAAGTTATTATTCCACCATCAACACTTAATGTTGTGCCATTAATAAATGAAGCCTCTTCACTAGCAAGAAACAAATACGCATTTGCAATATCTTCCGGCTTACCAAGTCTTTTAAGAGGAGTCTTTTCTTCCATCATTTTAATTGCTTTTTCTGGCATAGCTTTAACCATTTCTGTTGCTATAAATCCAGGTGCAATTGCATTCACATTAATCCCTTTTGCACCAAGTTCACGAGCCCATACTTTGGTCATTCCAATAACACCAGCTTTTGTAGCCACATAATTTGTCTGACCAAAATTGCCATATAATCCAACTACAGATGAAGCATTAATAATTTTCCCATATCCCTTTTCAAGCATTTTTAAAGAAATTAACTGTGTACAATTAAAAACACCAGTTAGATTTACATCAATAACTTGTTGCCATTGTTCAGGAGTCATTTTCCTTAAAGTTGAATCGCGTGTGATACCTGCATTGTTAATCAGAATATCAATTTTACCAAAAGCACTTATTACTTTATCTACATTCTCTTTTACATTTTCAAAATTTGCAACATTTACTTTGAAGAATTGAATGTTATGACCTTTTGATTTTAATTCTTCACAAAATAATTGCCCTTTTTCTTCATCGATATCCCAAACTGCAACAGCTGCACCTTCATCAAGAAATTTTTGAGTTGTTGCCATTCCAATTCCCTGAGCACCGCCAGTTATTATTGCAACCTTATTTTCTAATCGTTTCATAATTTTCCTTTTGTATTTGCAACGTTTGAAAAATTCCAAACGTTAATGGCAAAAAAATTAGCTTTTTTCTATTATGCTCTTTCTTTCAATTTCCCATTCATCTAGGAAGTTTTTGTAATGCTTATCCATTAAATTGTAAAAACCAGACATCTCTTTTAGTCTTGTTTCAAGAATATCTAAATCTTCGATTTTTCTTGATTCAATTTCAGATAAAAAATGTTCAGCAATTTTTATATTATTTCTATTTAAATCAATACTATTTCTAAAAGCATTTTCAAATACTTCTGGTTCTATTTCATAAAAATCTTTTCTACTTGTTGGTTGCCAAACGCGTCGGATAAGCTTCTTTTCTCTAAGTCTTCCTGTAAGTTGACTTATTGGACCCTTACTTCTGTTTAGTTGCTTGGATATTTCATCAAGTGATATTGGCTTGGTTGAAAAGATTAACAAAGCAATAATATGACCAATTAATTTACTAAGCCCAAATGATTTATAGGCATGCCCAAAGTTCATTATAAATTCTTCTTTTAACTTCTCTTTTTCAGTCATATAAGTAAGCTTTACCATTTGATATTTTTGAAACGTTTAAAACTTATCAAATATAAGTAATAATGTCAATAATTCTATTTAAAATTTCCTTTTCAAAAAACATTTAGATTTTTACTAAAAAAGGAATAACTAAAGAAATCATGGAGAGGGATTGTCCTAAACTTTCACTAATTTTATTCGAGAATATTATATTACTATTTCATAAATTCATAATACATGCAATCAAAATATTTTGAGGCTGTTTAAATGCAAAAAAGAAATATTTTTATACTCTTTGTTTTTTTATTTTCAATTACTATATCAGCACAATCTATTCTCGTTGTCCCCCAAGGATATAATTCTTCTGGAACCAGTTTAAGTTTAAAGATCCTATTTCATCCAGATAGCTCAGTAGTTCTTTCTTGGAATGGAGATATCAATTCAGAGAATATTAACCTGAAAATTGGTACAACTTCAGGAAACTATGATTTAACAAACTCATCCTTTCCGATGAATATTAACGGAACACATGTTGGTGGTGGTGCATATCTACAAAGTTTTAAAGGGAGTAGTTCAGGACTTTCAACAGGGCGGTATTATGCAATTTTTACAAATTCAGCTGCAAATAATATTAACGATATAATTAATGATTCTGGAAAAGAATTTTCAAATGAGTTTCAGTTTGTAATAACAGCAACTTCTGGTGCGGTTGCTATTGATCCA
Organism: uncultured Melioribacteraceae bacterium; assembly: GCA_965370315.1. Classification (GTDB taxonomy): domain Bacteria; phylum Bacteroidota; class Ignavibacteria; order Ignavibacteriales; family Melioribacteraceae; genus 1-14-2-50-31-20. Next base: position 26,477 of record CBDUTO010000026.1, on the reverse strand, counting down.
ATTGGTACAATTTTAGAATCAACTCCAACTTTTAGGTGGAGTAGTGTTCCTGGAGTAGTATCATATTGGTTGTTGGTTTCAAGTACACCATTTGAAGTAAAAACAGATGCAGATGGAAATCTTAAAATTGAAGGTGCAAATTTAATTTGGAACCATACAACAAATGAAACATCGGCACAGTATGGTGATGTAAATCCACTTAATCCATACGATAATGGTGTGCCTGCTCCAATACTTCCTGGTGAAACTTATAATTATGTAATTCTAAATTTATACGAAGAGAATAATCCAATTTATGGAAGTTCAGTAATTTCAGGTATTAACGCATTTGTTTATGAAAGCGATCAATCTAAATTACCTGTACCTAATTTATTAACTCCAGCAAATAATTCTAACTTTGATGATGTAGAAACAATTACATTTTCTTGGGAGGATGTTGACTGGGCGGCTAGTTATTCTTTCCATCTTTTTGAGAGAGTTACTTCATTTGGTGGTAATGAGCAGACTATTGATATCCCGATTTATTCAACAACAACAACAAATAATTTGCTAGACTTTGCAGCTAAATCAAAATTAAATAAACGCACATATGTTTGGTTTATAATTCCTAGTAATGCACAGGGAGCAGGCTCTGTTAGTGAAACTTTTGAATTTTTCAATTACAAAAAGCTCGGTGTCTTTAGGCTACAAGCTTTTTCGACTTTAGATAATTCAAGTCTACTAAATTATGAGGGTAGAGCAATAGCAGTTAATGATGGAGTAACCCCAGCCAATCCATATTTGGTATCAGATGCTCAAACATACACTGATAGCATTGCAATAGGAACATATCAGTTTGTTGGAAGTAAAGTAGGTTTTCAGGATACAACACTTTCGATTGTGATTGATGAATACTCAACAGTGAATAATCCCAAAGTGGTTAGATATCCGTTCACTCCATTGCCTTCTTCGCTTTCTGGAACAGTTTTGGAAAGTGGAAATAGCTTACCCCTTTCAAATGCATTGGTTGAGATTATTCATAGTGTAACGAATGAAAAAAAATCTGCAATTACAAATTCAAATGGTATCTATAGTTTAAGCACAACTATTGGGCAATATACCTTAAGAGTCAGTAAAGCGGGTTATATCTCGGCGGATGAAAGAACAATTGATTTAGCAAGTGGACAAATAAACTTATCCACAATCTCATTAATAAAAGATGAAGTTTCAGTTTCTGGTAAGATTAATAATGATTTAGGACAACCAATACAGCTTGCAAGTGTGGTTGCGACTAAGGGAAACACCACTCAGCAAAAAAACTCCTCTGGAGATGGTAGCTACAACTTTGTATTATCATCAGGTGATTGGATAATTGAAACAAGCAAAACGGGGTTTATTAGTCCGATACCATTAAGTTTAAGTTTGTCAACAAACGATAATTTACAAAACCAGAATTTAGTTTTAATACCAAGGGCAAACCAAGTCTCAGGAGTTGTTAGCAAAGTTATTACAAATAGTGATGGTAGCAATTCAAAAATTCCATATAGTGGAATATCGGTTGTTGCAGAACCAACAATTGGTGCTCCAATTACTGAGATTACAAATTCTTCTGGTAGTTTCACGTTAAGCTTATCGCAAGGAACATACTTATTCTCAATATCTAAGAATGGATATACTGCCTCAGAACCTTTGCAGTTAACACTGGGTATTGGTCAAACAATTGATAATCTAATATTTGATTTAACTCCAAACCCTTCGTCAGTTTCTGGTAAAATTATTACGACGAGTGGAGCAGCAGTAGAGGGAGTAGAAATTGAAGTGTTTGGTGTTGCATCTGCTATAAGTGATTTAAATGGGCTTTATACTTTAAGTCTACCTGAAGGAACTCATGAAGTATCAATCTCAAAATCTGGTTTTATTCCTCCAGTATCTCAAACGCTATCATTGGAGCCAGGCGATAAGTTAACAGGAATAAACTTTGAATTATCCCCTAATGCTGGAGTTATTTCTGGAAAAACAAGTAGTTCCGGTGTGGCTCTTTCAGGTGCCTTAGTTAAGGCTGTTTCTGGTGGAACTGAATTAATTACCAATTCGGATGTTGCTGGAAATTATTCGTTTGATGTGCAACCAAATACGTGGAATATATCTGTTTCAAAAAGTGGATTTATTAATTCATCTTCATCTTCTATAACCATAGGAGCAGGACAGCAGAGTGCCAACAATAACTTTAGTCTTGTGCAGAATATTGCAACAGTAAATGGTATTGTGAAAGTAGGTGAAACTCCAGAAAGAAATGTTACAGTATCAATATATAATAAAGCAACAAGCGATATTGTTTTAAATACAGTTACAGATGTGAGTGGTCAGTTTATAGCCTCTTTGGAAGCAAATATTGAGTATAAAATTGAAGTATCAAAAAGTGGTTATTCATCTAGCACGGTGTTTACTTCTGCTTTAGTTCCAGGAAGTAGTACTTTAATAAATTTTGAGATTATTGAAAATCCATCATCCTTTAGTGGAAAAACAATTTCGAATAATAATGATTTAATTAAAGATGCTACGCTTAATATCTTTCAAGCAAATGGAATTTTAGCAACTAGTCTTTTGTCAAATGAAAATGGTGAGTACACCGTTGGTTTACCATCCGGCAGCTATAAAATTGTTGCTAGTAAAGCTGGTTATATTGCAGATAGTTCAAATGTAACTTTAACTATTGGACAAAATTTACAGAACATTGATTTAACTTTAACCGAAAATTTTGCAACAATTGCTGGAATAGTTAACACTAATGGAATTGGACTAAGTGATGTGCTTGTAAATTTAATTTCCCCAATCGGTGGTAAATCAAAATATACATTAAGTGATGGTACATTTTTAGTTAATAAAATAGTTGGTTCTACTTACCAAATCTCTTTTTCTAAAACTGGATACTCTGATACAACGATTGTAGATTATGAAATTCTTGACGGTGAATCTAAATCCGTGAATATTTCGCTGGAAATATTAAATGGGAAAATTTCTGGAAGCATCTTAACTTCGAGTGGTTCATCAGTTAACGAAGCAACTGTAAAAGCAGTTGCAGATGATGGAAGTGAGTTTTATAGCTCTTCGAATGGAAGTGGAGAGTATACAATATCATCTTTGAAATCCGGGAATTATGTTGTCAGTGCTTCCAAAACTAATTTTAGAACTGCGCTAGAAGTTTCAGTATCTATCTCTCCTTCAAGTTTGGATGCAGTTGCAAATATAAATGACTTAAAAGAAAACACTGCTATTCTATCTGGGGTTGCTAAAGATAGCGGAAACTCTGAGCCTTTGCTGGGTGTATCAATCCAGTTAATTGGAGCAAGTGATTTATACTCAATCACATCAAACAATTTGGGTGAGTATCAAATTCCAAATATTGCTCCCGGCGATTATACACTAACTGGAACTTTAGATAACTACTCAACTAGTAGTTCAGCAGTTTCTGTTTCTGAAAATGCTTCTACAATTTCAAAAGATATTCTTTTAGCAAAAAACTCTGGAAGCATAGCCGGAAAAGTTGTAGATCAATTTAATGAGTCTTTAACAGTATCAGCAACTGTTATTGCGAGTTCAAATAAAAACACATATAGAATCCAATCTGGAAATGAGGGTATCTTTAGCTTCAATGAAGTTCCTCCAGATACATACAATGTTAGAACGGATATTTACGCAGATGGATATATAAATGGTGAAATTTCCAATGTTGTAGTTCTACCAAATAGTAATACGGATATTGGAAATTTAACAGTAAATGTAAACACTTCTAAAATTTCCGGAAATGTTGTAACGGATAATGCAACTATCATATTGTCAGATAATATTGGAAACATAATTAATACTAAGCAATCTTCATTAACTGGAGATTATAGCTTTAGCTTTTTAGCTAGTGGAAGTTATGTTGTTAAACCAGCAAAAGATGGATTTACGTTTACTCCCGTTTCTCAATCTGTTTCCCTTGGCACTAATGATGAGAAAATAATTGACTTTGCATCTCAATCCAGTATTGGAGATATTGTTCTTTCTGTAAAAGATGAGAGCAATCAACCTCTTTCTCAAGTAAGCATTTCACTTGTTAATGCTGATACAAATTATGTAAAAAGTGGAACAACAAATACATTAGGAATAGCAGAATTTTTAGATGTTCCTTCTGATACATATATCATAACCCCATCCTTTACTGGCTATACCTCTTCTCCACTTAACAAAATGGTTACACTGAGTAATACAGATTCTCTAAATGTTAGTTTTGCTTTGATAAAAAATGAAGCAAAAATAAGTGGAACAGTTTTTAAATTAGTTGCTGATGGAGTAAATACACCACTTGGGAAAGTGATAATAAGTGCCAAGAGCAAGAGTGTTGGAAATGTTATTAACAGCGAAGTTTATAGTACTTTAAGTGATTCTATAACTGGAAAATATGAGCTTGAGAATCTTCCGAAAGATGAATTTACAATAACAGCCTCGCGTATTGGATTTGAATCACAAAGTGTTTTCATAAATTTCACATCTAATGCTATTGTCACCCAAGATTATACTTTAATTCCATCTATTGTTAATCTAAAAGGAAAAGTAATTTCAAAAAACATTGAAGATGTAAACAATTTACAGTTGAAAGCTATTTCTTCTTATGGTGAGTTTTTTACTTCAACAAATTCAAATGGAAATTTTTCTTTCTCTGAGCTTCCTGTTAATGCAACAGAAAACGATACAACACTATATCAAATATCCTTAACTGGCGATGATAACTTGAGTTTAACACAATTAGTAAAAATTCCTAGTTCAGAAATTAACACAACTGTTTCCCTTCCAGATTTTCTATTGCCAAGTGGACAGCTCCAATTTATAATTTTAGATTGTGTTGAACCACTTAGTGGAGTTGAAGTTACTTTGCTTAATCCAAATGGTACTACAATTAAAAAGACTACAGAAACTGATGGAATATTTGCAACGAGCAATCAACTTTTTGCTGGAACGTATGTCTTGAACTTATCAAAAGGAGATTATCTTACTCCAGATAATCAAAGTTTGAATTACACTTTAGAGAGTGATACAGCTACAATTTCAGATACTGTAAATATGCCATTCAGATTTATTCTAGCTAGCGAAGTACTTGCAAATAGTGAGACTGAAATTAATGTGTTTTATAATATCATCTGTAGCCAAACTGATTTAGCAGGAGTTTTGTTTTATAAAACTGCTTCCCAATCTCTGTTTACAGAAGTTAAAATGACTAAGGGTGATACAAGTCTTGTCGGATATATTCCAGCATTAAATGTTGTTGAGGAAATCACATATTATACTCAAATTGATTTTCAGGGAATAAACTATAACTCTTCTGAAAATAAAATAATTCCTAAAGCTGCTGGTATTCTTAAATCTCTAAGTCTTTCACCAGAATTAAATAATTCTGTTTTGCGAGTTGGCGATCATTATTTAACTAATCTTTTAATAAGGGATGGATTGCAAGAGTCATTATCTAATAAGTTTGTTGGAGTAAATGCAGATGGTGAAATTACATGGGATACTCCTGAAGCTATAGAAATTGTTATTGATGATAAAAACAATCCAACAGAGGTTTCTATTTATCCTCATGAAGCTGGAGATTATTCAATCTCTGTTACTGCTAAACTAAATGGAGTTTCAGTTGTTTCTGAAATTAGCTTGTCGGTGAGTGATATAGCTATAACTAGCCTTTCACTAAGTGCTCCGAATGCACAGCTATCAAATAGAGCAAGTGGAATTCAGTTCTCTATTTCCGGATCAGATACATCAGGCAGAAGCATTACGCTTGGTAGTAGTTTAATTTGGGATGTTACACCAAGAGCATCAATCTCGGATGAAGATTATGAAATCTTTCAAACATCTGGTTTTTATCGACCAATAGATTCAACCTTTATTGGAAATGTTACAATCTCTGCATCTGATTTTGTTAGTGATTTGCAATCCGAAACTACAATTTCAATATTTGCAGATATTTATCCATCAACGTCTGTTGAGCTATCGGATAAAGCTGGAGCATTTATTACTATTCCCGCAAACTCAGTAAATATTCCAATTCAGCTTAAGCTTAATAACACAAAAATTATTTCCGTTAAAAAGCATATTACCCCTAAGGGAGAAAAAGCAAAATTTATCGTTTCAGATAAAGCATATTCTCTATCGTATAATGCTTCTACCGCATTGCCTGGTGATAGTTTGCAAGCTAGTGGAATTATTCAATTGCCAACAGATGTCTCACTACGATTTAATGAGGGAAAAAAGGGCATTGCATATTATAACTCAGAAGATACAGAATGGGAAATTGTCTCTGGTGCGCTGGAGAAAAACACCTCTTTTGAAAAAACAGCAAGTACTAATCTTTCATATAATAACTTAACTCAATTTGGAGAGTATGCAATTGTAAGTAAGAATGAGCCTTTAGGTCTGCAATATTTAAGTGTGTTGCCATCTCCATTCTCACCATCGGTTGCACCTGTTAAAATTGGATACTTCCTTACATCCGATAGCCCACCAGCAACAGTGGATATTAAAATCTATAATATAAATGGTGAACTAATTAAAACAGTTCTGGAAAATGACATCCAATTCCCAGGTAGATATGGAAGTAGTTCCTCCCTCCAAGAAATTACTTGGGATGGCTTAACAGATGGAAATAATCTAGCAAGAAATGGGCGTTATATTATTAGACTTAAAGTTAAAGATGGTAAAAATGAAATTGAAGAATTAATTCAAGTGGTATTGGTGAAATAAATTAAAAGTAGAATAGTGAACAACGAATAAAGAATGTAGAAGTTCAAGATTCGTTATTTCTTGCTCATTATTCGTTATTAAAAGACAAACTGTAATTTAAGTTTTATAAATAGAGTAAAGACAAAATGAAAAAGACTAAATATTTAATTACAACATTGCTATTGCTTACCTCACTAAGCATAGGACAAGAACTATCGGGGAAAGCTGGAAGCTTTGTTGATATCGGATTTGGACCAAGAGCTGTAGGCATGGGAAATGCATATGTTGCTCTTGCAAATGATGCGAGTTCTATATTTTGGAATCCTTCGGGACTAACACGTGTTGAAAATATTGGTGTTGAATTTAGCTATGCAAATCAATTGCAAATAATTCCATACGGAACTGCCTCAGCATCTATTCCACTTGGGAACAATAATGGAGTTGGAGTTGGAGTTATATATTCTGGTGATGACGCATTAAAAGAACTTACGTTTATGGCTGCTTACGCACATCAGTTTGGAAATATTTCTGCAGGACTAACACTAAAGTACAGAAGTGTTTCCTTTGGGAATAATGGATTTAATGAGAATGACTATATAATTTTTGATCCTGCTGAAATTGAAGAGGGAAGATTAAATCAAGTCTTTGGTGATGGAAATGGTTTTGGATTAGACCTTGGTTTGCAATATCATCTATATGATTATCTAACACTAGGCTTAGTTGTAAAAGATGTGTTCGCTCCAGTTAATTGGAGCTCGGATAATAACAGTACAGATAATAAACCAGACGGAAGTTACAGTGAAGCAATTCCAACAGAATTAGTTTTTGGTATTTCCTTAAATCCAATGAATGGTTTAATTATTAATAGTGATTACAAACCAAATATATTAAGGGAGACGTATCAAAAATTCAACTTTGGTGTTGAATACCTTCTCCTTGATATCATTGCATTTCGAGCTGGTACACAACAACTTCTAAATAGTGAACCTGATGAAAAATATGCTGTCGGACTGGGCATACAATATAAAATTACAACGGTATTAACAAAAGTTAACTTCACATATTTAATTGAAGACTTATCAAATACGTATCGATTTTCTGTAGGGATAGATTTCTAATGAATAAGAAAATAAAATATTATCTGCTTATTGCAATACTGTTTTCCACAGTAGCATACGGACAAACAGACACTCCGCACATGCCATATTTTAGAGGTGGTAATTTAAATTTGAATGTGGGTATTGCAGCAAACTTTTTTGGTGGAGGAATTGGTTCTGGACTAACCGGTGGAATTGTCGCTCCATTAATGAAAAATGAATCCTCCGCGATTTTTATAAATCCATCGGAACTGGCTTTTATGGATGGTGCCTATTTCAATTTTGACTATCGCCTTCCAATAGGGAGTAGTAGTTTAATTGACCAAGCTTCAATTGATGAGGCTACTGATGAGTATTTACAAGACACAACAATGTTTATCTTCGATAAATTTTCAACCCCAGAATATACACAAGTTAACAATGCTGATGTTTCACAAATAGGTGGATTCTCTTCTATCAGTTTTGCATTTCCAATCTGGAAAGATTATGTGGTAAGTTTTGGGTATAACATTCCTTTGGAATTTAATCTGGGAATGACAGCTAATGGAATTGAAACGAAATTAGTAACATCGCAAGATGTTGGTGGTAACGAAACAACTTTTGATATGATTCTTAATACAACGGTGAGTAATATTACAAGCCTCCACATGAGTGAAGTTGTTTTCGGTTTTGGCACATCCGTTTTTAATAATAAATATGGATACCTTTCCGCTGGATTTTCTGTGAGTAGATTTGAGGTTGTGAATAAACTAAATCTTAGTTTGATGATTGATGGATCCGTGGTCTTGAACGGAAGCAACGAATATTATTTTAATCAACCAGATGATATTTTACTAGATAAAAATTTAGGTGAGTCAAACGATTTTTATTGGAAGGTTGATGGAACCTACACAGATAGACAGTATGGTGGAAAAATGGCACTATACTATAATCTTTCTGAGAACAGAACATCATGGGCAAATTTTTCTTTAGTGTATGATATGAAACCAACATTTGTAATGAAGGATGATGAAGCAACAAATGTAGCATATCAACCAAAATTTATAAAAGGTAGTTTGCTTGGCGAAGGCGATAACGAATTTGAGCTAGAGCTAGACTCAATGAATTTAGCCAAGCCACACTTAACAGTAGAAAAAGATAATATACATTCTACTGAAATATCTCTTTCAATTCCTTCTTCTCTAACTTTTGGGTTTGATGCAGCAGTTGGCGAACACTCGCTATCATTGAATATTATAAAATATTTTGGAAAGTTTTCTTACGACTATGCCCTCTATAAACTTGGGAAAGAACCTACTGTGGGAATTAAATTTGCTGGCAATTTTAAAATGAATGACAAAATGGAAGGTTGGGACTATGCTTTAATTCCAGTTCGGCTACTATTCCTAGATTTTGATGGACTACTCTTTCAAGCATTCGGAAGTACTACGCATTATAAAAATCCGTACTACAGAGTAGGCGTTGGTTTTATGTTTGGTGATGAAAGTACAGAGGGATTAAATGACGAGTTCAGTGAAACGTTTAAGGATATATTCAATCTACCATTACCAAATGGAATTGCTTTATCAAGAAAATACACAATCTTCGATAACATAGACGTAGGTGTGCTTATATTCGGTGTCCCAGATTTAGCTCTTAAGTTTTCTTTGGGGTATAATTTTTAATAAGTTATAAATCTATTTCGGACCCAAACTTTGCGTTCCAAAAAAAAATTTTAATTCGATAGCAAAACCTCCAAGGTTTCAAAACCTTGGAGGTTTTTTTTATATTCGCTGTAAGTTTTGTGATAAAAAAGTGCATAGTAAAGTAATTCAAAATCTTATAGATTTGTAATTCTAAAACGTGGGTATTCCTTATGATTAAATCAAAAGTTCAATTTGCACGTCTATTCTTTTTAGTCCTTTTTCTGTTTTCGACAAAAGAGTCTTATTCACAAATCAATGTTCACTCAATTGGTTTTGATGTAGGTTACATAGGAAGTGCTGACCCATATTCAGATTTAGTAATATTTCCAGAAATTTTTGTTAGTGGAGATTTGTTTACATCTAATTTTAATTGGAAAACTAATATTGGTTATTGGGATGATGGAGTTGACGAACCAATACTAACAGATAATCCAACGTATTCATATTCAAGTTTTGTATTGGGAGCAGAACTCATATATTTATTTCCAATTACAAATTTAGAACGGCTATCTCCTGTTAGGGTTTTATCTGGTTTCTCGTACCACTTTGTTGATTCTGAAGTTGTTGATAACTATGGAAATTGGGAAGATTATTCAAAAAAAATCACAGGGAATATGTTCTATTTTAATGCAGGGTTGGAAATACATTTATTACTCCACAGAAATACTACTTTGTTTCTAAAAGGGGTTGGCTATTATTTGTTAAATAATAGAGAAGCGTTAAAAGACAATCGATGGAGACTACAATTAAGTTCAGGTCTGAATTATAACTTTAATCTTTAATTATAATTAATTTGTCAAGTTTTATTTTCCGTCGTATCGCCCCACATATGGGCTAATGCCGTTTTTATTTTATCTAAATTGATTTGGTCTTATTCCTTTGGCAGCCAATCGTGCTATTTCTTCAATTCTCTTCTTTCTTGTTTCAATTCTTTTTGCAACTACCACCCAATGTAACATTGTTTTTTTTCTTGATTTTGATTGGCTCTGAAAAAATTCCATTGAACGTTTATTTTTATTCAATGCAATTCTTAAATCCTCTGGTATAATCAATTTTTCAACATCATCCATCATTACCCATGTCTCATTTTGTTTAGCAGTTTTTATGCTGTCAAAACCTGCTTTTGTCATTAGGTTGTTTTTGATGAGTTTGGCAACTTTATCTTTGTTAATTTTTGACCATGTGCTATTAGGTTTTCTTCTGCTGAAATATTGCATATACTTTTCTTTGTCAATAGTCTTTTTAGTGCTATCTATCCACCCAAAGCAAAGTGCTTCATCAACTGCTTCACTCCAACTAATAGAAGGAACTTTTGTTGAGGACTTAAAATATACAAGCCACACAGACTGTTTTGACTGATGATTTTTTTCTAACCATTTTCGCCAATCTGTTCGGCTTTTAGGACAATATGTTTCTATTTCCTTTTTACTTATTTCTTCCATAACCAATTCCTAGAATTAGGATTGTTTTTACTTTATTTTTAACAAAGAAATCATTTGCCAATATGGTAGGTTGCGCAGGTTCTTAACCCCATATTTTCTGTTTTTCTTTAAATACTTCTTCCCAAAATTCATCCATATTGTTGTTCTTTGTTATTTTATGGCTAACAACATCTTAATATATCTATGTTCATATATAATAGGTAATATAAGGATTCTCACAATAGAAAATTATCATCAAAGTAAATGCAGTTCAAAACAAATTTCATTTAACTACCCAAATGCATTTAATACTATGTTATTTAGAATATAAAGAAAATACTCTTACAGCATCAGAATATATGGTATGGTATTGAAATGAGCTAATACTTATGGAGTCTATTTTTGCTCTAAGTATCTGATTTATTTCCCCACTTTCTAAAAATCCTACAAAATTAAGAAAACCATCTTCACTTATATGCCATTCACGATTCACATAAGAAAGAAAGTAGAACTCTTCAGAATTGTCGCTTACTGTTATAGTACCATCTTTGTTAAAATTGACTTCACCTACGATATTTTTACTAGAGTTGATAGTAGTCATTTGATCACTTGGAACGTTTTCATCTGGATTGTCGGTTCCATTCTTGTGAATAATACTTTTAATTTTTCATGCAGATTTTGTAATAATTTCAAATTCTGATAATTCAATATTTTCAGGGGAGGTTGGTTTTTCACACCCAAGTAAAATTAGAATTAAAATAAATACTACAAAAAAATATTTTTTCATTTTTGGTGTCCCTTTTTTTTATTAAACGTTTATATATTTATTGGTTTATCATCAAAATAAATACCATTAAACTGCGCCAATTAACCACTTTTCTTTTCTGTCGAGGAATTGTCCTCGACAGATGTATTAACTTTTATCATCAACTTTTAATTGACTTTAAGCGGAGGAACTGGTTATGCATTAGCTTTGCAACTACCATATTACTAATGCTGTTTTACCCAATCAATAATATCATTTATTACATTTTCGGACATTTCTTGTGTGTCTTTATCTAAAATCAAATGTGTTACATTTTTATATTTTTTATAACTAATTATATCTGATTGTTTTTCTACATCTTCCCACAACGAAATGTTTTTTTGCAAAGTTGTAGAGGGATAATTTTCATCTTCCAAACCCTGTTGTATTAATATTGGTGTCATTAAATTTAATGCGATACTCCCAGCATTTTCTGTATACTCAATCCATTCGCTCCAATATGATTCTCCAGCGCCCCAAATATGACCGCCACTAGGAAACTGATTTTTGCGCAACAATAAAAATGCATCTTCGGTTTGGGTTATCAATTTTTCACTAATACTACCATTAGCCTTTAGCTGTTCAATTAATAATGTATCAATTGCAAATGCTGGGGAAGCAATTATTACTACGCCAGATATATTGCTGACTCTTCCAGCAGCAACTGGGGCAATGTTTCCACCTTCGCTATGACCAATAATAAAAATTTTAGATGTATCAACTTCTGCCCGAGATTTTAGATATAAAATTGCAGCTACAATATCATCAATCTGGTCTTTTTGAGAAAACTCAATAGGATCAATGTTTGGATAGGTTAGAAACCTTTTGTCATATCTAAAAGTTGCTATTTGGTTTAATGAAATAATACTAGCCCAATTTTTATAGATTGGAGGAATTAGATTTGGATAATTTCTAATTATTCCGTCCCTATCTGCTGATCCCGAACCATTTACGAAAACAACACCAGGCACTTTTGTGATTTTATTTGGCAAATATAGTGTCCCTTGAAGCTCAAATTCTCCACTTGCAAAATTAACCTCTTCCGATTTATAACCTGATTCATCAACTTCAGTAGGTGTTGGTGAATCACAAGAAGTAATAAATAGTAAAAAAAAGAAAAAACCCAGTGAATAAATTTTCATTTTCATAACTCCATTTTCTTAGCAATGCATAACGGTTTTGAGACGCTTGTTAGGGTTACACCAACAAATTATAGAATAAGTAATAATAGCTTACACCTACAAGTAGTTTTGTTTTTTAATTATAATGTGATTATTTATATTCTCTTTAATTTATAGTTGTTGTTTTAATCTCTGAATGTGTAACTCGGAGTTCAACTTTTATTGGATTCACATCATCATTGCCTTTTTCATTACCACTTCCAACTAGAGATAATGATTCAGATAATTGCTTTTCAATTCGATATTTACCATTTGCTGTTTGTTTTAATGGGCTCGGTATACTCCAACCTAAAAAGGAATTTCCACCGCCGCCCATTGCTGCTGGTTTTCTATAATATTGTTGTGCCATCGAAGATATTGTATAACTATCAGCAATTATTGCATCTCTATTTGCATGAGTTGAAGAAGCGGTAAATACATTAATTCCAACAACTGTAGCAATGCCAAATGCAATTATTATCGGAATTATAAATGTGTTGAGAATCCCTAAAATCATACCAACTTTTGTTTTAGTCTTCTCTGATGTCGGAATAATTCCAGCTTGGATTTTTTTCAAATCACCACTGCCCATTATCCATGCAGGAATTCCCAAAAACAAACCAAATAGAAAACTAAAAACACCTAAAATTAGAATTAAACTTCCTCTGCCAGTTTCCTGGTATTGTGAATAAGTGTTTGCAGTTTCTTCCTTGGAATCAGTTTTATTTCCGCATTTGGGACAAAAATTAACATCGTCATTTAATTCGACACCGCATTTTTGACAAAACATTTGCACTCCTATATTTATTATGTAACCCTAACTATACTCACCTAACAAAAAACTATTGTCTTTTAGTGCTATCAATAAAACTATCATCAAAGTAAATGCAGTTCAAAACAAATACCATTAAACTACGCCAATTAAACACTCTTCTGCGAGTAAACTTGCTCTACTTTGCTGTCGAGGAATGGTACTCGACAGATGTATTAACTTTTATCATCAACTTTTAATTGACTTTAAGCGGAGGAACTGGTTATACGCTATTTATGTCCAGCTTCTCTTATTTTTCTCAGAAGCATTGAAACAAAAGCTAAGTGATCAAGGCAAAGATCAATATCATCTTTAATTCTAAATTCATGGCCACGAGGATTTCGAATACCACTCATACCTCCAGCAAAAATCATTTTATAGCCCATTTGTTCATCAATCTCTGATGATGTGCTAAGATTGTTCAACTTTAATTTTGGCTTTGTTTCTGAAAAAACTTTCATCATTAGTTTGTAGCCAGATTCTGATTCTTTAGATAAATTTTGCACAAGAATATCCAAATATTTAAATGATTCAAATGTGGCTTGAGAATAATGGGCATTGTCAAAAAGATCCATTGAAATTGAATATAATTCCTCTGAAATATTTCTTTCTTCAAAAGGATGTAATTCTGACTCATCACGTTGAGTAGTATATCTTTTTGCTTTTCGTACAATATTCTCAAATACTGACAGATTACTTGCTTTCAATCAAATTCTCCCGAATACTTTTAAATATAGCATCATAAGTGTCTTTGTCAGCGTTGGCAGGCAAGTTTATTTCTACGCGAACAGTTAGGCCAATATCAGAACTATTATTTACAAGAACAGGTTTGGTTGGAGGGTTTATTGTTTTTTTCGGCTCTTTCTTTTTTAAGCTCTCTTGTTTCATTTCAGGTTTCTTCTTCTTTGGTTGTGTTGTCTTTGGTGAGGAAGCTTCTATCTTGCCGGCAAGCGTAGCCAACGCTTGAAAGGTTACAGATTGATATCTACCAACGGTGGATGAAGTTTGATCGGTTTGTCTAAAATACCCAATAAGTTTATCCAAATCTAAAGACCACGCATCATCTATGAATAGATCAAATAAACCAGAATATGCATCTTTTATATGGTTAGAAAACTCATTTTGAAATTCCTCATCACTGTGAATCACAAATGTCTTTGCAGCTTGTTCTGTTTTTGTCCCATTTTCATCTAAAAGATTGATAAATTTAAGAATACTGATAATTTTGCTTTCATTGTTTTTTGCAATACCAAGTTTTTTTAAAGTTTCTGATGTTACTTCATTTGGGAAAGACTTTCTAAGATGATTAATAGATTGGTGTATTGCACCAATTCCAGAAAGGTAAGGGTGTTTGTCTGCCATTAAATCCTCCGATTATTTTTAACATATAACTTCACATCAACCCTACAAAAAACCAATATCTTTTGATTCTAACAATCGCATGTTTTCTTTGAGGTTATCATAAGTTGTTATTATAATTTAGTTTATTAAACATTTATATATTTATTGGTTTGTTATTAAAGAGTTTTACTTCTTGGCAACAAACTGTTATTTATATTGTTCTAACAAAAAAACTATCTTCAAAATAAATGCAGTTCAAAACATATCCCATCAAACCATCCCAATCAACCACTCATTGCATTTATTTAAGAGCAACTTAACTAAAAAGATGTAGTAATCCTAGAATGGTTTATATTTAAAGATGCTGAATCAAGTTCAGCATGACGGTTCTTCTCTATTTTGACTCCTTAACTATATCAGAACCCTAAAAGAGAAAGATTTAAGCCTCGGACAAATGTCAAAAGCGAGAAAATATGAAAAGTGGAGCTTCGGACAAATGTCCAAAGCAAGAAAATATGAAAAGTGTAGCCTCGGACAAATGTCCAAAGCAAGAAAATATGAAAAGTGTAGCCTCGGACAAATGTCCAAAGCAAGAAAATATGAAAAGTGAAGCTTCGGACAAATGTCCAAAGCAAGAAAATATGGGAAGTGGGGCTTTAACCAAATAGTTAAAGCAAGAAAATATGAGAAGTTGAGCTTTAACTAAATAGTTAAGGCAAGAAAAACCAAAAAGTGGAGCTTCCAACAAATGTTTAAAGGTTAAAACCAAAGGGATTGGGGGCTTAGTACAAATTTCCGAAACAAGAAAACATGTGTTTTGTCACATTATCATTAATTCTACTTAACCAGAATCATTTTTTTGCTTTCCCCAAAAATTCCAGATTGTAATCTGTAATAATATACTCCGGATGTTAAATTATTTGCATTAAAATTTACTGAGTAATTGCCAGCTTTTTGATGTTTGTTTACTAGAGTAGCTATTTCCTGACCAAGGGCATTATATATATTTAATGTAACATTGGTTTCGTTGTTGCTAGTCAGGTCAAATGGAATTGCATATTTAATGGTTGTAGAGGGATTAAAAGGATTTGGATAGTTCTGCTGTAAAGAGAAACTATTGGGGTATGATGCATTGTTAGATTGATTTTTTACACCAACTAAATTATAATAATCAATTCCCCAATCAAATTGAACCTCAATGATTTTTCCATTATTGTTGTTATTTGAAAGATCAAAAATTGTTTCACCATTTCCTTCATTTATATTCCAGTAAGCAACAAGGTTGTTTTCATTACCAGTTAAATATGTAAATCTATTTGCATCTATTTCTTCTTTGGATAGAGCTTTTTGCCAAATTCTTATTTCATCCAACCTACCTCTCAAACTTCTTACTCCAGAATAATTATTTCCTAATAGCATAGTATCTAGTTCGTTTGTTTTAATTGGGCTTTCAAAAATAGAATTGTTATCTATACTTAGTTCTTGGTGTTTTCCATCAATATAAATATCAATGTTTTTATTTGAATAATTATATGATATTGCTAAGTGCTGCCATTTATCTAGAGTTAATGAACTATCCTCAGTTGTAAAACGTATTGTCGAATTATCTTCTCTTGCAAATTTCACAACCAAACTGTTGCTATTTAACCCGCTTGAACGCCTATTTGTATATATGAATAGATTGTTTTTGTCAAGAATATACTTTCCATGTAATGACGTTGGATTCAGCCACGCTTCAAATGTCCAATTGTCTTTAAGGTTTAGTTCTTGTGTTGGAGCAACTTTCACAACAGATTTTGCATTTATAAAATTCATTGAACTCTCGCCCTCAAAAATAATAATGGAGTCTTCAAGAATTACTGAGTCCGAAAGAGAATCTGAAATCAAATATGCTTTCACTTTATAAATTCCAGGTTCTTCATAAATCCATGTCGGATTTTGTTCGTATGAATCAATAACTCCATCATTGTTAAAGTCCCATTCCCAACTATTTACTTTAGGATTAGAACTTGATAAGTCGGAAAACTCTAGAGTTAAAGGTGCATTCCCAGTTGTATAATTTACTCCAATCTTTGGGAACAAATAAGTAGACGGCATATCAATAAACACTACTATATCTCCACTAAAACTAGGAACTGCAAGTACATCATCTATTATGTTGTAGTCAAGTCCAGCGGGCTCTTCAATACCAACATAAATTAATTCACCATGTTTTGAAAAATCATTTTCATATTTATAAATTGCACCCTCACCATTATGAGATGTCACATAAATATTTCCTAAATGATCAATAGTAATTCCATCGGCATAACCCGCTGTTTTTTCAACAACTGTATTCATTGTTGAATCAGCGAGATTAATTGACATTATTGGAGAATCTGCTGACCAATGGCAAACTAAGACTCTATTATTAAATTTATCAAAAATTAAATCTTGTGGTGCACGTCCAAATCCACCATCGACAAATGCAGTATAAGCTTTAGTTTCAATATTAATTTTATATACCTTTCCTATTCGTGTTGCCATAACATAAAGATGACCTGAATTATCAAAAGTAATTCCATCCAGCTGTTGTGTACCAGGTATGGTTACTGAAAAAACATCTTCGCCACTAAATACATTTAAGCCCCTAACTGTCGAATTTCCAGCAACAAATAGGATTGAGTCCTTTATGCAATTTCCATAGGCTGCAATATTATTCTTAAAGACCTCTTGATTCCCATTTTTATCAATTGATATAACCTTGCTGGTAAGTAAACTACTGACCAAATAGCGATTGTTAAGAGAATCGAATGCAACACTCTCAGGACCATTAACTAAGCTTTGAGAAATGCTAACCGAATTAGTAAGTAAAATTAAAAGAGCTACTAGAACTAAAGATTTTATTTTATTCATTTTAATCTCCATATTTAAATTATGAACAGTGTGAAAATCTTCTATTATTTTGTTATAATGAATTGCTATTCGATAAGCGGTTATATAAATCGACAAGTGGTTTGGTAATAGAATGATTTTTGCTTTATTTAGTTTAAGAGATTCAAAAAAATAAAATGATATGAATAAAAAAGAAAAGACATCGCTATTTTGGAAGCTTCAGAGTGCAGGCTGGCTATTACTTCTATTAATCTATTTGCTACTATATTATAGAACACGACTTGAAAATACTGACGCCATTATTGGATTATCTATAACTTATATTTCTGGATTTGGCGTAACCCTATTACTAAGAAAAGTATATCAATTAACTAATTATAAAACACGCTCTATAAAATCAACCTCAGTAATAATAGTTATAGGAACAATTATTACTGCCAATGTTTGGTTTTGGGTTGATACCGCTCTAAGTCATTTAGCTCTGGGTAACGTTGAGGCTTTAGCAACTCTGACCTTCAATAGATATTTAAGCTGGATTTGGTCCAATTCATTTGTTGTATTCCTTTGGAGTGCAATTTATTTTGGCATAAAACTTTGGAATGACTCGCTTGAGGAAAGAACGAGAGCGGAAAAGTCGGATGCTCTAGCCCATAAAGCCCAACTACAAATGTTACGCTACCAACTTAACCCACATTTTTTATTTAACTCGCTTAACTCAATTAGAGCATTGGTGGAAGAAGACAAGAATCGTGCAAAGTCAATGATAACAGAACTTTCGGAGTTTTTACGATACTCGTTGATAAATAAAAACCTTTCCGATGTACCTTTGCGAAGTGAACTTGAAGCAATGAAACATTATTTCTCTATTGAAAAGACGCGCTTTGAAGAAAAGCTCGAAATAAATTTTCAAATTGAACCAGAGACAGAAAACATTGTGGTACCAAGCTTTTTAATTCATCCCCTTATTGAAAATGCCATAAAGTATGGAATGAAAACAACTACATTGCCATTGAGAATAGTGATTAAATCGAGTGTGGAAAACAACAACTTGTGCCTAGAAGTTTGTAACTCGGGACAATGGTTAGAGACGCAAGAGAGTAATAATAGTACTGGTACTGGTCTTAATAATGTTAAACAACGTTTGGAAAACACTTACCCAGAAAAACACACATTTGAAATTATCAAAGAAAGCAATTCTGTTTGTGTAAAAATTACAATTATCAATATTTAAAAAATAATGAATAAATTAAAAGCCATAGTAGTTGATGACGAACGTCTTGCTCGCATAGAACTTATTTCTATGCTCAAGGAATTTGATAACATCTCCGTTGTTGCAGAAGCAGACGATGTTACCTCGGCCATTACTGAAATAGAGAACCATAACCCTGATGTGGTATTTTTAGATATTCAAATGCCTGGTAAATCTGGTTTTGAATTGCTTGACTTGGTTGAGTTAAATGCAAAAGTAATTTTTGTTACAGCTTTTGATGAGTTTGCAATTAGAGCTTTTGAAATAAATGCATTGGATTATCTATTAAAGCCAGTAAATCCTGAACGATTAAAAATTGCAATTGAACGCTTAGACAATAAAACAATTGATAAAGAAGCCACAGATAAAAAAATAAATTACGATGACCATTTACTATTAAACATAAGCAATAAGCTAAAGTTTATTAAGGTGAATTCTATTGTTTCAATAACAGCAGCAAGTGATTACTCCAATATTGTTTTGCAAGATGGCAAAAAAGGATTAACATTAAAAACAATGAAGGAGTGGGAACGGAGATTGCCAATTCAATACTTTTGCAGAATTCATCGCTCTAATATTGTGAACCTAAACTATGTGGATTATCTCGAAGAATGGTTCAATAACTCTCACAAGGTTTATCTTAAAAATATTAATGAGCCACTTATAATGAGCAGAAGATACGTTGCAAATTTAAAAAGTAAAATGGGCTAGTCCATTCTCTTTTTAAAACGCATTGAGCTAATAGTTGATAATAAATACTATAATTGTTTTTTTTGTAAAGGGATATTTTGAGTTGCTTAAACTTGCTCTACTTTTCTGTAGAGGAATGGTTCACGACAGCTGTAGATATGCACACACCAATATTAGTCCGCATGGAAGAGGATTTATAACTACTTGGTTTGTCAGAAAAGACCCAAGAGAGCTATCTCTATCGAGCCAAAAAGGACAATAACTTATTAAACCCCTACAAAATATTTTATGGCTAGTGGTGAGCGATGTAAATAAATTAAAAATATTTTAATAATTTGTAAATCTTAAAACAAATAAAGAAATGCAGAAAGCAGAAAAAAGCAAAAATATAGTAGCAGAAGTGAAGCAGTAGCAAAAGAAAAATTCCTTCCACTAAAAACCTTTAATCAAATTACAAGTAGTAGCTGCGGCAAGCTTCGAGATGAATCCTTTTAACGTTATAAACGTTTTATCTCTATATTAGTTTTTGTTCCTTCTATTTTACTAGATTGAGAGGCTTCTTTTAATACGTGCATACTAATGAATAAGTTAATATTTGGAATATATTCAGAATACATATCAAGGCGTCCTAACTCTCTATCGGCTTGGCTTAAAAGATTTAGCAGTTCCATATTTTCAATCTTCCACTCTCTGTTAATTTTCTCGGGTTGAAAACTTTTATATGTCCCTTAACTTATGTATTGTCCTGCATTAAACTTTTTCATTTTTACCTCTAAAGACTTTAGTAAAGACAGCCCTTAATTAAGAAAAAAGCAAAAAACTTAATTAACAACCTCTGTTATTTAATATATGCAATGATTTCTTTAATTATAGATTAGTTGTCTTCAATATATAGGAATATTAAATAATTCATAAAAACCCACAAAGTTTATAACGTCGTTGCCACATAGCCCTCCAACGTAAAAACAGAATTGGAGACAAATTACTGAATGCTAATTACCCAGTCTTTTGCCGATACTTTATTGTCAATCAAAATATAGTCTGCAATATCTTCAAGTTTTTCTACAGATAATTCAGTCCAAATTATTTTCATAGATTATATCTTTTGGATAATCGCTTTTCGACTTGTT
The DNA here is from genome assembly GCA_965370315.1 of uncultured Melioribacteraceae bacterium. Lineage (GTDB taxonomy): Bacteria > Bacteroidota > Ignavibacteria > Ignavibacteriales > Melioribacteraceae > 1-14-2-50-31-20. The sequence continues at coordinate 5,479 of CBDUTO010000026.1, read as the reverse complement.
CAGTTGTTAATGTTTTTCCATCAGATATTTGTTGTTCAGCTTTTTGAACTTCCTGTAACAATTCAAGTTTATCAACCATTGCTTGATACTCTGAAACATCTATTAAAATGGCTGAACTTTTTCCATGCTGTGTTAAAATAATTGGTCGCTTTGTTTCACGGACTTGATTTACAAAGTCTTTGGCATTGGCTCTAAATTCTGATAATGGTTTAATATCACTTTTATAATCTATTTGTAGCATAAAACAACCTTTTTTATTTGTACTTATGTTGTATTCTTAAAGATTCAAACCAACTTAGAAAATAACAAACTAATCAAGAAGCAAATATTTTAATGCTTTGCCACGTAACTTACATTATAAGTATAATAAATCTCTTTTTCGCTTTTCAGACATAAAACTTTGCTTGGCAAAATAGTGAGATGCAGAATGCAGAAAAAACAAAAATATAGTAGCAGAAGTAAAGCAGTAGCAAAATTAAAATAACCCAACACTAAAAATATTTAACCAAATTTCAAGTCTTAAGCTCAACACTGGATTATACCTCAGCTTCGTTTCGGCATGAATCCTTTATTACGTTATACGGTTTTAGAGATATTTACTAGATTTTTTTACTTCTCTTTCTCTACTAATTTTAGTTAAAAGAACTTTTATTGCATCGTTTGCTAACTTGTCAGAAGTAATAAATGTATCTCGATTGTTGTTTTTTATCCAACCACAATTTGATGATTTACTAATATCAAATTTATATTTTTCTTCTTTCAGAATTGTGGGTTTTTCAAATCCTCGTTTAGGTGAATCAAAGCGAAAAAGAAGATATGCTTCCGACAATGAATTGTTGTAAAAAGGGTGCCATTCAAATTTGATTCTAAGTTCTTGATAAAATATAACACAATAATTGTCTTTTTTATTATAACCCAATTGGAAACCAACAGATTTATTTTCAATATTATTCCTTATATCTTCAATAAGCGTATAAAGATTTTGCACTTCAAATCTCGCTTTTTCAACTCCTTCACTCGAGTTAAGAAGGTTGGTCCGGTCTGCTTCAAACTCTTGATCTCGTTTGATTCTTGAAGCTAAATCTTCGGGAGATTCTTTTCTAAGCTTGCCACCTAAAGAGTTTACCCTTGCTTCAATTACGCTTGCCGCTCCTTTTATTCCCCATCTTTCCAAATCACCCCAAATCCTAGTTTTAGGCAAATATTTTGGAACAGATTTTTGTTTATCGAGTGGAATAAATATTGTGAAACCATAACCATCGTTGAAGGCACGGTTTTTTATTGCCGTCTCTTCAATTCGTGTCCAATTAGTTGTTCCCCATTCTTTCCGATATAACACGACAATTAGTCTAGCTTCCTCCCCAAAAACCTTATTGAATACATTTTCTCCATCAGTACCAACTAATGTTTTCTGCTGTTCGAGATAAATAAAAGTTTTTACCCGTTCATTAATTAAATCATTCAATTCTACGGCTAATTTTTCATCTTTTGCCAAAAATGAAAAGGCAACTTCATATTTAAATTTCTCACTCATATTCAAACCGAATAGCGGCAAAGCTAACTTGCTGCCTTAATATAATTTATTAAAACGCATACTCTAAAATTTTAAGTAAACTATGCTTTTATATATTTGAACGACTTTTCCAAAACTACAAACTAAAACTTACATTCACAAAATTTGAAAAGACCGAGCGTAAAAGCGACCAACTAGAGCAATTAGTTTGGGAACACTTTTGAATTTTACATTTACCGTAATAAGATTAACTTTTTAATATCTACAAAGCGGCCACTTTGCAATTTATAAAAATAGATACCACTTGATAAAATTGAAGCATCAAACTCAATTTTATATTTCCCTTTTTTCTTTGTCTCATTGACCAATGTTGCAACTTCTCGACCAAGTATATCATAAACACATAAATGTACATTACCATCCTTTGCAATTGAATAATTAATTGTTGTGCTTGGATTAAACGGATTTGGATAATTTTGTGACAGCAAATATTTAGTAACGATTTGATTCTCTTTGTGAACAGATACTATTCTTCTATATGCTGGTACATATGTTTGTGTATAGCTTCTATTACTTTTTAATTTGTGTGCTTTAATTTTCAATTCTTCATTTGCTATTACTTCTTTACCAACCGTAAGAATATAATAATAGTAAGATATATCTTGTTGCTGGGTTGAATCAGAAAACCCTCTAGCATCGGCATCTAGTTCTGCTATTAATTCGTATTTAGAAAACCACTCATTACTAACATAACCATCAACTTCTTGCACAGTATTTCTGTATATTTCAAATCCTTTGATTTCTGGGCCTTCATTAAAAGTTGTCCAATTTAACTCTACTTTTTCACCTCCAGAGTTTACATTAAATGTTTTTGGTGGATATGGTGCTTGTGGAATATTCCAATTATTTTTGAAAGCATTTGAAGCTCTTTCAAATGTCATTCGTAAGGAATCTTGTCCACTAAGAACAATAGTATTTTTTTCAGCAACGCTAATACTACCGTTTTTAAATAATTTGCCAATTCTAATTGATTCATCTCTACTTAAACCTGACACACCTTCCACACGTATTATTTTAACGCTATCTTCAAAAGCAATTTTATAAGGGCCATAACCATTTACATATGAATAACCAGCACCATTAATAGATTTATCGCCGCCAACTACTAAAGAACCTACATAGTCACCACCTGTAATCCAATCTGCATGACTCTGTTCAGGATGCCCTTTAACCATCAAAGCATATCTATCTTGCATTTGTTGACCATTATAAGTATCGGATGCATATTGCAATGCTCCATCCGAAGATTCATAACCCGTTGTACTTGGCTGACTTGAATCATCAGTTAGAGGGTCGGTTCCATTTTGAGCAAACAAAGTTAAAGTTCCTGCAAACTGTGCTGCCCCTAAACGACCAACTGTATCGGCAGCATTTATTCTAGAGCCAAAACCATCATCTGGATACCATATTGGACCGCCAACACTATTATATTCACTAAATTTATCATAGTAACCATGCCAAGCGTATGAGTATCTCAATTCTTCATTATTTCCTGCCGGATAAAGACCGACTTCATTGTTTAATGTATTAGCACCCCATGAAGTAGGGTCACCGAAAAGCAATCTTGTTTCTTTAACAAAACTCATCCTATTTTGGAAATAAAAATAAACATCTTCTAAAATCCCACTTTTTCGTTCAACTTCAGCATCGGCATCAATATTTCCGCTATTGATAAAAGTATATTCAATTACATGAAAATTATCATAGTATGGATTACTAAATTGATAAATTTTCCTTTTTATTGTCATTCCTAATTGAGTATTAGTGACATTATAAATCATTTGGTCATACGGCATATTTGGACTAAGATTATCAATTTCTACAGCTTGTCCTGGATATGAAGATAATTCACCATCTACTTTTACTTCCGTAGGTTGAAATTTTGCATAATGCTTAAATTCAATTGGGAAAAACTCACTATCTCCACCAGCCTGAGGTCGGGGACCGCAATGCACGGTTTTATATTCAAATGTTAAATTTTCTTCTGGCTCTGTATAATTTTTACACCCAATCCATAAACCTTCTGCACTTTGCATATCCTGATTTGGATAATATGCTGGCCACTGACAGCCCCATAACGGTTCTTTTCCAGCAGGATGGTCTGCTTCCCTTTCGCCACCAATACTTGAATACCAATTGTGATATGAACCAATATTAAGCCACTTCTCAGTCTTCGCAATTCCAATTGGTTTGCTATATCTAATCGTTTCAAGAAATGAAGTTTGGACAAAACCATTAGAATTAGAAAGAACAACAGTTAAATTATAATTATTTTCCTCTTTAGTTATTTCAAAAACACCACTAAATATATTATCATTTGATGTATTATCATTTCCTGTTCCACTATCATTTAATATTATTTCTTCTAATGTGCTTCCATCATTAATTATAAGTTTACAATCTAAAGTTGTTTTGTCATATGCATAAACTTTTAGGATAATTGGTATATTTGCACCTATTTGTGATAAAGTAGTTTTATAAATTACTGGGTAAGCATTTGCTTCTATAGTTTTATTATTAAATTGACAAAACCAATTTTGCAAAGCACCGTATTTTCTATCACTCAAAAAGGAGAGGAATAACTTACCATCTTTTAATATAGTATTAAAATCGCCGTCGCTACCAACATAATTTGTAAATTCTTTTGGAGAATCTAAATTTGTAAAATCTAAATCTGTTTTAATATAGTTAATTGTAGTTCGTGCAATATTTGGGAAAACTGTTTCTTCTTCAACATTAAACATTATCCAAGCAGAATCTACATTTGTATTTATTTCAATATTACTTATTTGTTTTGGTGTCGAATAAATAATTTCTGCATCAGACCAGCTATTTCCTAAATCAGTACTTTTTATTATTTCAATTCCTTCGTCCTTGTTTCTAATCAACAGAATAGTTGAATCACCAACAATAGTAAAATCGTCTGGAAGAAAAGACTCACTTAATCTTTTAACCTCCCATGTTACACCATCATCATCACTATAAAACATGTAGTGACTATATGCATTTGTCCACAACCGTCCTGTATTCATTTGAATTATTTTAGGATTATTAAAAAAGACAACCCCTTTGAAATTATCTGCTTCCGACCATGTTAAACCATTATCATCTGAAAATGTGATAAATGTTTTTTTTTGCCCTGATAAATCACTTACAAATGTATAGGTCAAAATAATACGACCAGAAGAAGTTACAACACTTGAAAGAACAAGTTGGCTTTTTACATCATTTTCTCTATTAATAACACTTATTATTTTTCTCTCATTCCAATTTATACCATCTGAACTATTTGCAATAAATAATGAATCTACAGCTTCATGTGTCTCAGCATAAATAAGATATAGAGTACCATCCTTAAACAATGGTGATGCTGCTGATTTATAAGACATTGTTGAATCTTGAAGGTTTAACCATTGAAGGGAATTAAAATTACTTGTTTTGGGTTGTGTATTACTCGAGAAAATTAAAGTAGTTAGTAATAAAACTAAAGATGTAATTGAACGAAGCATGTTTCTCTCCTTTAAGTTGTTTGCCACTAAATATTTAAATCTAAATTCTAAAGTTTTTTGAGTTACCTAACCCCAATTTAAACTGCAACAAAACGTTGCATTTTGGTTTGTTAGTCTCCAATCTTTTATATTCTAGCACTTCAAATATATAATCAATTCTAATAATCTAATATCATCAAAGTAAATGCAGTTCAAAACATATCCCATCAAACCATCCCAATCAACCACTCTTTGCATTTATTTAAGAGCAACTTAACTAAAAAGATGTAGTAATCCTAGAATAGTTGATGTTAAATGCTTCAATTGTTTTTTTGCTAAAGGGATATTTTGCGTTTGCTTATGGGGGTCTGTTCACTAAAGTGTGTCAAAAAAGAATTAACTTGTAATAAAAAAGGAA
>CBDUTO010000025.1:0-40513 GCA_965370315.1 uncultured Melioribacteraceae bacterium | reverse complement strand
CAAACCGACCATTCAAATGGTCTCTTGACGGACAATAAACATAATTTAATTTTTTGAAATTATTTTTGTTGGGATATAGTAACATTGAATTACTATATCCCTTTTATTATAGAGCGTTTACTATGAAATTATCAAAGTATTTAATGTTTAGTGCTGCAATTTTACCACTATTTCTTTTTGTTTTTCCTATGTGGAGTATATCATTGGAAGCACCTCAATATCCGACACCTCTGGAGGTTGTTATATTTATAGATCATCTAGGTGAAGCAAATCATGGGGATATTCAAAATTTTGATTTGATGAATCATTATGTTGGTATGGCAAAACTTCCAACTGAGATGGTTGAATTTGAAATATTTCCCAAAGTGATTATTGGAATCTCAATACTCGGTTTAATAATTGGATTTCTTGGTAAGAAACCGCTATATCTAGTCTGGTTTGGAATTATGGTATTATTAGGTGTTGCTGGAATTTATGACTTTTACTTGTGGTTATATGATTATGGACATAACCTTGACCCTCGTGCGGCAATCCAAATACTGGATGCATACCAACCACCAATTTTGGGAACAAAAGAAATTCTTAATTTTACAGTCAGGTCATACCCTGCTATTGGTTCTATATTGTTGGGAATAGGAATATTACTGGCTCCAACTGCATTTTATTTTGCAGGCAAAGAAGAAAGGAAAGAATCCGTTTGAAATTAATATTAGGATTGATATTAGTTAGTTTATTGTCGGTATCCTGCACCGTTGAAGAGAGTCCTATTCTATATGGCAAGGATGCCTGCAATTATTGCATGATGAACATTGTAGATAAACAACATGCCGCAGAAATTGTAACCAAAAAAGGGAAACCATTTAAGTATGATGCTATTGAATGTATGATGCGTGATATTTTAAAAAGAGAAGAAGAAAGCATTGCTCTCTTTCTTATGACAGATTATTTTACCCCGGGCAAATTAGTTGATGCTACAGAGGCAACTTATCTTATTAGTGAAAATTTACCTAGTCCAATGGGTGCAAATCTTACTGGATTTCATAGTAAATCAAAAGCAGAAGAAGTTTTAGTAGAAAAAGGTGGAACCCTTTATTCGTGGGATGAATTGAAACTTGTCTTTAAAAAATAACCGAGCAAACATCCTATTTGAATTGAAAATTTATTATATTTTCTTTCCATTTTTTAATAATTGAAAGACCCAAATGATTAGAGGAAAATTATTTTTTCTACTGATTCTACTTATCAGTTTTACACAAATATTTGGGCAAATTGTTGTTAAAAAATCTAACCCAACGCTTTCTATTCAAGATGCAATTAATTCTTCTACTCCTGGCGATACAATATTTGTAGAAAATGGAGTTTACAACGAATTTAATATTTCAATTGATAAACCACTTACATTAATTGGATTAGATTTTCCCATTATTGATGCAGAAGAAAAGGGTTTTATTCTTAATATCTCTTCAGATAGCGTTACAATCTCAGGATTCAAATTAATAAATGTGGGGAAAAGTTATACAAAAGATTATTCCGCAATTCATACATATAGAATAAATAATTTCATAATTGAAAATAATATTTTCGAAAATCCTTTCTTCGCCATTCATATTGAAAAATCGAAAAACGGTGTAATTAGAAATAATACGATTTTGGGAAATGCAAAGGAAGAACACAATTCTGGTAATGGTATTCACTTGTGGCACTCTTCAAAAATTGAAGTGACTGATAACAAAATTGAAAAAATGAGAGATGGAATATATTTTGAATTTGTAAAACACTCCACTGTAAAAGGAAATGAAAGTAGAAATAATCTTAGGTATGGTCTCCACTTTATGTTTTCAAACGATGATAAGTATGAGAACAACATATTTGAGAAAAACGGTGCTGGTGTGGCAGTTATGTTTTCCAAAAACATTGTAATGCGTAATAATATTTTTAAATTAAATTGGGGAACATCCTCATACGGGTTATTACTAAAAGAAATATATGATGCTAATATTTATGATAATACTTTTGAACAAAATACTATTGGAATAAATGCTGAAGGTTCCAATCGCATTATGTATGAAAGAAATAATTTTATTAATAATGGCTGGGCAATTCGATTTTTAGGAGCTTGTTACGGTAATAAACTCCATCAAAATAATTTTTTAAATAATGCTTTTGACATTTCATACAAAGGTAGTATTAACGGAAATTTATTCGATAAGAATTATTGGAGTGAATATGCTGGTTACGATTTGAACCATGATGGCCTTGGAGATATTCCATACAGACCAATAAAATTATTTTCTTATGTTGTTAACCGTACTCCAGAATCTATAATATTGTTACGTAGTTTATTTATTGATATAATTAATTTTTCTGAAAAAGTCTCTCCTGTATTCACACCAGATAACTTAAAAGATTTTCATCCATTAATGAAGCCAGTTAAATGATAGTAATTAAAGATTTGCACAAAAAATTTGGAAAAGTAACCGTCTTAAATGGACTTAACTTATCCTTTGAAGAAAAAGGAATTCACACAATTCTGGGTCCAAACGGTTCTGGGAAAACCACATTAATTAAATCCATTTTAGGAATGGTAATTCCAAACAAAGGCTCTATTGAATTTAATGGAGAGCAAATACTTGGTCAGTGGAAATACCGGAATGAGATTTCTTATTTACCGCAGATTGCATATTTTCCACAAAATTTAAAAGTAAAAGAATTACTGCAAATGATTAATGATTTAAGACCAGGATCTAAAAATGAGGAAGAATTAATTACTCTGTTTCAATTAGAACCATATTTGGATAAAAAACTTGGCAATCTTTCTGGAGGAACCGCACAAAAGGTGAATCTTGTTATCACATTTATGTTCGATTCACCTTTAATTATTTTGGACGAACCGACCGTTGGTTTAGATCCTGTAGCACTAATCCGATTAAAGCAGTTAATAGAGAAAGAAAAAAAGAATGGAAAAACAATATTGATTACAACACACATAATGAGTTTGGTAGAAGAAATATCGGATGATATTGTTTTTATTCTTGAAGGTAAAATATACTTTAAGGGCAAAATAGATGAATTGAAAGAGCAAACAAAACAAACTAATCTTGAAAATGCAATCGCAAATATATTGGAGGAGTCGTATGCTTAAAATATTAAAGTACGGCTTTTTTGATTTAATGCGAAGTAGATGGAGTTATATATATTTTCTCTTTTATCTATCTCTAGGTTTTATATTACTTTTCTTAAATCAGGATGTGTCAAAAGCTGTAATTACTCTTTTGAATATTATTTTAGTTTTAACACCCTTAATCGGCACACTATTTGGAGTAATGTATTATTACAACTCAAGAGAATTTACGGAACTACTTTTAGCACAGCCAATTAAAAGACGTAATATATTTCTTGGTCAATACCTTGGAATTGCGTTGTCTCTTTCGCTTAGTTTGGTCTTAGGCCTCGGAATCCCTTTCCTAGCTTACGGTATATTTCAGTCAGCAGAAATTTTTAATTTCTTTACGTTAATATTAATTGGAGCGATGCTCACATTTATATTTGTTGCTCTAGCCTTTGGTTTAGCCTTAATTTTTGAAGATAAAATTAAAGGATTCGGTTTAGCGATTGTAACGTGGCTATTATTCGCAGTCATTTATGATGGACTTTTTCTAATTCTTCTACTAGTTTTTGATGATTATCCGCTAGATAAGTTTGCACTATTTGCAACGGTCTTTAATCCTATTGATCTATCTCGAATATTAATATTACTAAAACTTGATATTTCAGCTTTGCTTGGATACACTGGGGCAGTATTTCAAAACTTCTTCGGCACAAGTTTTGGATTGTTTTTTTCAATTACTTTGCTAGGTTTCTGGATTGTAATTCCAGTACTATTCATATTATATAAATCAAAGAGAAAAGATTTTTAATTTTAAAAAGGAGTTTCCATGAAGAAGATAATATTCTTAATTGTTTTAGTTGCGTTGGTTGCATGCCAAGAAGAGACATCAAAAAAGAATGTAGTAATTGAGAAACCTTCAACAACCGCAATTACAAAAAAAATGGGTTGCGAAAATTGTAGTATGAATATAGAACGGTTTATTCAAACAGGTCATGCAATTCAAACTGAAGATGGAACCAATCATTACTACTGTTCAATTAATTGTTGCACATCAGCATGGAATAAGGAGAATTATTCTAATGCTTCAGTTTTTGCAATCGATAAACAATCAGTTGAGTATACACCTGTAGAAAATGTTTATTACGTTATTGGAAGTATCCTACCTGCAGTAATGACGAAAGTAAGCAAATATGCATTCAAAGATTCTACACAAGCTGAAAAGTTTAAGATAAAGCAAAAAGGAAAAACCATTCTTGGTTATAAAGAAACTTTTAAAATGTGTGAAGAAGAGCTTGCGAGAAGATAGATATAATTTTATGTTTAAGTTTTAAATAATTTTAATAATACACAATATCAAATTTAAGCATATTAAGAATGAGCAAAGAGAACAAACCTAAAATGGATGAATCTTTCAGAGATTCAATAGCTACAGTTACCCAAAAGGGAGACCGTATTTGGATTTTTCCGAAAAAACCAAACGGTAAATTTTATAATGCACGAACCCTTTTTTCAATGGTTTTGCTAGTGCTTTTGTATGGTCTCCCCTTCGTTAAAATTAATGGAAATCCTCTAATTCTTCTCAACATATTAGAAAGGAAAATAATTCTTTTTGGTGTTCCTTTTGGCCCTCACGATTTCCATATCTTTGTTGTTGCAATGATTCTTGTTGTAATATCAACATTTCTTTTCACAGTTGTTTATGGTAGAATATTTTGTGGGTGGCTCTGTCCGCAAACAATTTTTATGGAAATGGTTTACCGCAAAATTGAATACCTAATTGAAGGAGATGCACACAAACAAAGATCATTAAGCAAAATGGATTGGAATGGAGAAAAGATTTTTAAGAAAAGTTTGAAGCATGGTATCTTTTATGCCATTGCTTTTATTACAGCTAATACATTTCTTGCATACATTATTGGAATAGATGAAATATTTAAAATAATGCAAGATCCTATTACAGCTCACACTACTGGTTTATTTGCGATACTTATTTTCTCTGGAGTTTTCTATTTTGTTTTCGCTTTTTTTCGCGAGCAAGTTTGTCTCATGGTTTGTCCATACGGTCGCTTGCAAGGTGTTATGCTTGATAAGGATTCAGTTGTAATATCTTACGATTACAAACGTGGCGAACCTCGTGGAGTATCAAAAGAAAAAGATTCTGGATTAGGAGATTGTGTTGATTGCAAAGCTTGTGTTCAAGTCTGCCCTACCGGAATTGATATTAGAAATGGTACCCAATTAGAATGTGTTAATTGTACCGCCTGTATTGATTCCTGCGATAGTGTTATGGATAAAGTAAATAAACCGCGTGGACTTATAAGGTATGCGTCAATAAATGAAATTGAAAAAGGCATCCGATCTTTACTTACTCCACGTTCAATTGGCTATTCAATTGTTATTGTTGTTTTGTTTGCTGTACTTGGATTTATGATGGCTGCACGTGGAGATTTTGAATTATCAATTCTTCGTACTCCTGGAATGATGTACCAAAAGTATGATAGTTTACACGTTAGTAATCTGTATGATTTTGTACTTATAAATAAAACCTTTGATAGAACTCCTGCTTCACTTGAACTTGATGGAATAGATGGAGAAATTAAAATTATTGGAAGTGACTTAATTGTCGAACCTCAGGGCATTATTGATGCTAAAATTTTGGTTATTATTAAGGATGCTGATATTAAGCAGTTAAATACTCCTATTTATATTATTGTTAAAAGTAATGGCAAAGAGATAGATAAAATTAAAACATCCTTTTTAGGCAAAATAGAAAAATTTAGAAAAAACATGAAGAAATAGAGAAATGAAGAAAATAAGTTGGGGAACTGGAATCACAATAGTAATAGCTTTATTTTTAATTTTTGCTATTGGTCAAGCTGTAGCGATAAGCATTTTTATTGATTATGATTTGGTGGAGGAAGAATACTACGAGGCTGAAATAAAATATCAATTGCAAATTGAAAAAGTGAAAAGAACAAATGTACTTCCAGAAGCATTACAAATTAAACTTACAAAACAATTTATTGAATTTGATTTCCCATCAACTTTTAAAGATAAAACTATAAGTGGATTTATTAACTTCTACAAACCCTCTGACGATTTACTTGACAAAACACAAACGGTTAAGCTGGATGAAGAGAACAAAATGTATTTCGCTACAAATGAATTATCAACAGGTTTATGGAAAGCCAAAGTGAACTGGGAAGTAGATGGAGTTGAATATTATGATGAAAAATTATTAATGGTGCCCTAATGGAAATATGGACAGGTTTCATAATTGGATTATTAGGGAGTTTTCATTGCGTTGGAATGTGTGGTCCAATTGCACTTGCGCTTCCTTTTGGTAATCAAACAAATTTTTCATTAGTTATTGGAAGGCTACTATATAATCTTGGAAGGAGTTTAACCTACGCTACCTTTGGTGCTTTCTTTGGCTTATTCGGTAAAGGAATTGAATTTGCTGGATTACAAAAGTCGGTCTCTATCATATTGGGTGTTTCAATTTTATTATATTATATAATGCCAGAAAGATTTAAAGGAAAACTTTCAGTAACCAAACCGTACCAACTTGCAAATAATTTTGTTAAAAAGGGATTTTTAAATCTTACCAAGAATGGTTCTCCATCTGCACTTTTTCTTTTTGGTATTGTTAATGGTTTTCTACCTTGCGGATTTGTATATGTTGCACTTGCTAGTGCAATAACAACTGGCGGTGCCATAAATGGTGCACTCTACATGGGCTTGTTCGGATTAGGAACCACTCCAATAATGTTAGCTACAGCTTTAGTGGGAAAATTTTTAAGCGCCAAACTTAGACAAGTGATAAACAAACTAATTCCAGTTTTCGCAATAACATTAGCAATTATATTTATTCTTAGAGGACTAAGTTTAGGAATCCCTTTTATAAGTCCTCCAGAAAAGATGTTAGAGCCACATAGTAAAATGATGATGAAATAAACAAAGCAGATTTCATTATTTAGTATCTAAATAACTTAATATCCGATAACTGCTTTTTAAAAATGATAATATTCAAATATTTTATTTGAATTGAAATAAAGTATTTTTATTTTATGTTTTATAAATAATGGAGAAGTTATGGCAAAGGATGTTACGTACAAACCTAAAACCAGTTTAGCTTTAAAATCCTTATACAATATTGGTAAAGCAAACAATACTATTTCAGATTCAACTCACACTTATATAAAGACCACAGGGTTAAACCCAACGCAGTACGCAATCATTGATGTTCTTGGGCATGAAGGTCCAATGAAGATTTCAGAAATATATAAAAAGATGCTAATTAAAAGTGGCAACAAAACAATGATTCTTGATTCGTTAGAAGGTAAAAGCTTCATTAGAAGGGTGTTTAGCAAAAATGACAGACGCGAAATAATTATTGAATTAACTACTGCTGGTCAAAAATTCTTTACTCAAAATTATAAAGCTTATGCTGAGTTTGTAGAAAAAACACTCTCTGTTTTATCTCAATCTGAACAGAAAGATTTATTGGCACTGCTTGCTAAAATTAATAATGGTGAATAATAAGTTTATTTCAGAGGACATAAAAAATGTCCTCTGAAAAATTTATCTATCTTTCAAAAGTTTCAATAATCGATTTTTTAATTATTTCAATTGCATCACGTAATTCTTCTTCAGTAATAACAAGAGGTGGAGCAAATCTAACAATGTGTTGATGTGTAGGTTTTGCTAAAAGACCATTCTCTGCCATTCGAACGCAAACATCCCAAGCTTCTTTTCCGTTAGTTGGCTTTATTATAATTGCATTTAATAAACCTTTGCCTCTAACTTTTTCAACATTCGGGTTGTCAAAGTTTTCCATTTCAGATCTGAAAATTTTCCCAAGTTTATCTGCTTTCTCAGCAAGGTTCTCATCTTTAACTACCTCTAGAGCTGCAACCGCAACTTCTGCTGCAACTGGGTTTCCACCAAATGTTGATCCATGTTCACCAGGTTTAATTACTAACATAATATCATCATCCGCAAGAACGGCTGAGATAGGAATTACTCCTCCAGATAGTGCTTTCCCAAGAATCAAAATATCGGCACGCACATTTTCATGATCGCACGCTAGTAATTTCCCAGTTCTTGCAATTCCAGTTTGTACTTCGTCTGCAATAAACAAAACATTTTTAGCTTTACAAATATCGTAAGCTTTTTTCAAGTAACCATCATCAGGTACATAAACACCAGCTTCGCCTTGAATTGGCTCAACTAAAAATGCTACAACATTTTCATCTTCCAAAGATTTTTCTAGAGCATTCAAATCATTGTATGGAACTACTTCAAAACCTGGAGTATATGGTCCAAAACCTTTGTAGGAATCTGGATCACTAGACATAGAGATAATAGTAATTGTTCTTCCGTGAAAGTTCCCTTCGCATACAATAATTTTAGCTTGGTTTTCTGGAACACCTTTTTTATCGTATCCCCAACGGCGTGCTAACTTTAATGCAGTTTCATCCGCCTCTGCACCTGAATTCATTGGTAAAACTTTGTCATATCCAAAATACTCGGTAATATATTTTTCGTAAGGACCAAGCTTGTCATTAAAAAATGCACGAGATGTTAAAGTTAGTGTTCGTGCTTGTTCTGTAAGCGCATCAATAATTTTTGGATGGCAATGCCCTTGGTTTACTGCAGAATATGCAGATAGAAAATCATAGTATTTTTTCTCTTCAACATCCCAAACGAAAGCTCCTTTGCCTTTACTTAAAACAACAGGTAGTGGATGATAATTATGTGCACCATATTTTTCTTCAAGCTCAATGAAATCTTTACTATTCATAGTTTTCCTCAAATTTTAATTAAATAATTTAATAGTAAAAATTAGTGAATAATATTAACATTTTCGAGAATAAAAATTCATTAATTGATGCTTTTTGAAAGAATAAAATTTGCAAAAAAGAACACAGTGTCTTATTTTTGGTTTGTAACTTTATAATTATTATAAAACTATTTATAAAAAAGGAGTAGAAAATGAAAATTAACAGATATCAAGATATTTCGGAAGTTGAAAAAGAAGCTAAAAAAGATTACATAGACCGTCACTCAGCATTTGTACATTGCGAAAGTAATGCTACTAAAGGTGAAAAATTTAAAGTGAAAGTAAAAGTTGGTGATGCATATGCACATCCAGATGATTTTGATCATTATATCTCTTATGTCCAATTATGGGATGGTGAAACATTTTTAACTGAAGCACATTTTACTCCAGGTGTTTTAGGAAATGCACCAGGCAATGTAGAAGTAGATTTTCACATAGTTCCATCTAAAAAAATGAAACTTACTGCCATGGCTTATTGCACTAAACACGGTTTATGGCAAAGTGAAGAAATTATTGTTGAGGTTGCTTAGTTTAACTTTCTTCAGAGTATTTATATAAAAAAAAGTCCGGATATTCCGGACTTTTTTCATTTAAATTGATTGACAAATCTAGGATTTAAAAACATCATTAAAGAAGTCATAACATTGTTCTGGTGTCTTTTGATGTTCAAGCTTGTAGTTTATAAAAATAAATTCCAGAACTTAGTTCAGAGGCATCAAATTTAACTTCATAATTGCCTGACTTCTGAACTTTATTAACAAGTGTAGCAACTTCTCTTCCTAGCAAATCATATATTCTTAAAGTTACGCTAGTTGATTTCGTATTACTTTCATTGATATCGGGAATGGAATATTTAATTGTAGTGCTTGGATTAAATGGATTTGGGTAATTTTGTTCTAAAGAAAAATTATATATAATTGCATCTTCGTTTTGAACTTCTGTAATTGTTAAAATATCTTTTAGAATCCAATTGTCAGGATCAAAACTAAAAGATAAAGGGAAACCATTTAGCTTTAAATTATAAACTTGTTCTTGTTGATCATTAAAAACAGTAAATGTTTCGTCGTTACCTAAGGTTTTGAAATTGAGTTGAATAGGCATTGAAAAAAATCTAGGGCTAGTATTTGTGGATTGTTTTACTCTTACTTTAACATCATAAGTTCCATCGCCAGCATCTTCAAAATTCCATCCAATTGTATATTTGGGATAGTTCTCACCATAAATCCATTGTGAAAAAAAGTACTCTAAATCCATCCCAGAAACTTCTTCTGCAACACGCTGAAAGTCTTCTGTGACAGCAACTCCATATGCGAGATTAGTATCAGCAGAGTAGGTTTTCAAAATTTCATAGAATGTTGATTTACCAACAACTCCTCTTAACATATGTAGAACTACTGCACCTTTTGCATAGGATCTGTTACCACTAAAAATTTCACCTACTGAACTTATATTTTGAACCCAAATAGAACCATAGGCTCTCCGAGCTGAATTCATTTCGCTTGCGATAGTATTTTTATATCCATTAAAACTAGTAATTTCTTCTACATAAGCAGCTTCTGAGTATGTAGCAAATCCTTCATTTAACCAAATGTGGTGCCAGTCTTTACAAGTGATTTTATCACCAAACCATTGGTGTGCAAGCTCATGTGCAACAATGCTAGGAAAATAACCACCCATAGTTGAACAAGTTTGGTGTTCCATTGCTCCACCCCAACCAAATTCGGCATGTCCATATTTTTCATCCAAGAAAGGATATGGACCATACAACTCAGTAAAAATTTCAAGCATATCTATTGTTCTATTTAGATCCTTTATTCTTAGCTCATTTACTCTTTCTGGATAGTTATAATGATAAACAGTCATAGTATCATTTTCAGTAATAAACTCATTTGTATAGAGTTCATAGTTTGTTATTGCAAGGGAGATTAAATACTGGGCAATAGGATATTTACTGTGCCATTTGTAAGTATGTGTTCTTCCATTATCTATAATTTCTTCAAGAGTTCCATTTGATACGGGAGTCATAGATGTATCTACAGTTATCCATATATCGGCAGAATCAGCTTTATCTGCAGGTGTATCTTTGCATGGCCACCAATCACTTGCTCCATATGGTTCACTCAATGTCCAAATAATTGGTTCTCCACTATGTGTAGAAAATTCAAAACTTCCTAAGCCAGAACTTCCTGGAGTTCCTTCATAATTAATTATTATTGAATACTCTTCACCAATATTAAAAGCTGAAGTAAATGTAATATTAATCAAATCATTTCGATGAGTAAAAACAACATCCTTATTATTAAGTTTTACAGAGTTTACAATCATCGTACTCTGAAGGTCAAAGTTTACTTGTAACAAG
The DNA here is from genome assembly GCA_965370315.1 of uncultured Melioribacteraceae bacterium. GTDB lineage: Bacteria > Bacteroidota > Ignavibacteria > Ignavibacteriales > Melioribacteraceae > 1-14-2-50-31-20. Next base: position 29,200 of record CBDUTO010000025.1, on the reverse strand, counting down.
TTATCAACTAAACTTTTTGCGTTTATGGTTACATCTCCTTTAATTGTACGAAGATTATAATCCAATGCGACATCTAGTTTATAATAAGTTACATCAATATTTTCATCACCAGGATATTCAACATTCTGAAATTTTTCTAAACTAGTATAATATTTAATTTTGGAAGCAGAGCAAATATGAGTTGTTTCTTGAGCAGAAATTAGAGAACTAACAAAGAATATTATGACAAGTAGGTAAAGCTTTTTTTCCATTTCCACACCTTATTTATATATATTATTAATTTATAATATGAATATAATTGAAGTAAAATACAATGCAATAATTTAATATTACAGCTATTATTTGTTATTTTAAGCAGATTTTAATTATGGGGTCTTGATGAGTATTAAAAAATGGTTCTTACCTATCGTATTGTTCGTTGTTTTTCTATCGGCTTGTTCAGAAAAACCGTTCGAACATTTAACAATGGATTCTAATATATACAAAATCACAACAGAAAAAGATTTAGCAAATAAATCCAAAACGAAAAAGATAGATTCACTCTACAATTCAGGAATGGAAGGAACGTTTATTGGTGCTGAAAATATTGAAATTTATTATAAATATTTTTTGCACGACACTACAAAAGAAGAGAAAGGGGCCATACTAATTTCCGATGGAAGAACAGAGGCTGTTGTAAAATTTAAGGAAACAATTTATGATTTATTTAGTAATGGCTATTCTGTTTATATTCATGACCATCGTGGGCAAGGTTTTTCAGGGCGGATGGCTCCTGAGAGTGATATGGGATTTGTAGATGAGTTCCAAAATTATATTGTTGATATGAAACAATTTTATGACACAGTTTTGCTTCCCAATAATCATAAAAACAAATATTTGCTAGCACATTCAATGGGAGGAGCAATAGGAACTACATATTTGGAACTTTATCCAAATGACTTTAAAGTTGCGGCATTTTCATCTCCTATGCTTGGATTTTCATTTCCAACTTGTATTGTTGTTAGCATACTAGCTGGTGAAGAACCAGAGTATGCAATAGGTAATACAGATTATAAAAATGGAATTGAACCATTTGATGTAAACACATTAACAAACTCTGAGATTAGATATAATAGAATGCTTGAAGTTTTTGAAAAGTATCCCAAAGCAAGACTTGGTGGAGCAAGTTTTCAGTGGGTTACTAAATCATGTAATTCCTTTGATTTTATCTTCAATAACTATGAAAAAATTGAGACACCATTAATTGTTTTTTCTGGGGGGGAGGAAGAGATTGTTGACCCTTCCGCGCATAATGAGTTTATAGAAAAACTTATTAAAAGTGGACATAATGCAAAAGGATACTATGTTGAAGGAGCAAAACATGAATTACTCATTGAAAAAGATGAACACAGAATTCCAGTGTTAAATAAAATTTTAAGTTTTTACGAATCAATTAAATAACAAAACTCTGTCTTTGTGAGTTACAACACAAAAACAGAGTTAGATTGTATCTATTTTTGCAGTTACAAAAAATAGGTTCAACATGGTTTTAAATGATGTAATAATGTTTTCTTTAGGAATTTTTTCTCTGTTAGCTCTAACTTTTTTAGGAATAGGATATTTCTTTTCAAAAGGAAACAAAGAATAAACTAAATAAACTCTATCTCTTTTTTGTACGCTTTTACAAGCCTCTCAACATAATCGTCGTATGCTATTTCAATAGTTCCAAACATTTTTAGATGATCTGTAATAAATTGTACATCTACAATATCATAGCCTTTAATTTTAAGATTATCAAATAATTTTACCATTGCACATTTTGATGCTTGTGGTATTTTGGAAAACATAGATTCACCAAAGAACGCTCCTCTAAAGGCTATTCCATAAAGTCCACCAACAAGTTCATCCTTTTCATAAACCTCAACTGAATGAACATAACCAAGATCTATTAAACGTTCATATCCGTCAATTAATTCTTGCGAAATCCAAGTTTCATCTCTGTTGGAACAATTTTCAATGACCGACAAAATATTTGAATTAAATCGATATTCAAAAGTAGAAGACTGCATAAATTTCTTGAGTGTTCGTGGAGTGTTGAATTTGTTGACTGGAATAATGGCCCTTGTTTCTGGTAGGTACCAATTCAAAGATCCATCCTCTTCTGCCATTGGAAATGAACCACGAGCATACATCGAGATCATAAATCCTGGCTCTAAGAGTTTGTCGTTATCAAAAAGTCTGTTATATTCGTCCATCAAGTTTTAATTAAAGTCATGAAACGAACATGTGAAATCATTACTGTAAAATATGATTTCCATATGAGTTCCATGTGGTTAAAATATTAAATTATATACACATGAATAAATTAAATAGGCAATCATTAATATACACATTATCAGCAGTTTTTTTATGGTCAACTGTTGCAACAGCATTCAAAATTTCTTTGGAAGGGATGAACTTTGCCCAACTACTATTTTATGCATCCCTAGCGAGTAGTATTGCCCTAGGATTTTTTGTTATCAAAGAGAAAGGCTCGTTTGCAATATTTTCATTAAAGTCAGCTCTGTGGGGATTTATAAATCCATTTTTGTACTACATGCTTTTGTTCAATGCCTACACGCTTTTGCCAGCTCAAGAGGCTCAACCCCTTAACTACACTTGGCCTATCGTACTATCACTTTTTTCAGTTCTGTTTTTGAAAGAGAAAATGAATTTTAGAAAAATTGTGGGACTTACATCAGCATTTGTTGGTGTTCTAATTATTGCCACAAGAGGTAATTTAGTTGATTTGGAATTTGATAATTTGTTTGGTGTAATTCTCGCAGTTAGTACATCACTGGTTTGGGCAACATTTTGGATTTTAAATTTAAAAGATGAGCGTAGCAATACGGTTAAATTATTTGGAGCATTTTTCTGGGGAACGGTTTTCTCTGGAGTTTATCTCTTCTTTTTTGATTCATTTAAATTAGAAAACTATAATTACTTGTATGGTGCCGGCTTTGTTGGGCTTTTTGAGATGGGAATCACGTTTCTTCTTTGGAATAAAGGGCTTGAGCTAAGCAACGATAAAGCAAAAACATCTACACTTGCATACCTTGCACCATTCCTATCAATAGTTTTTATTGCATTTATTCTTGGCGAAACAATTTTACCATCATCCATTGTAGGATTGGTTTTTATTGTTGGAGGAATAGTTTATCAGAACATGAAAAAAACTAATCCTAAACTATAACCTTATTAGAAAGCTCATTTGTGTCATCATGTTTAATTGGAAAATACTGACTTAGTAAATTTCCAACTTTTTCTATTGTTTTAACAATACCTTCTAAGTAGTGCCCTTGTTGGAATTCAATTTGCATTTCATCTCGCATTTTATTCCAGATATCTTGATTTACTTTTTTGTTTATTCCAGAATCAGCAAGAATATAAAACTTACGTTTAGATAATAGAACATATATAAGAATTCCAGTTTTGTCTCTTGTATCAGACATGCCAAGTTTATGAAATTCCTCTTCTGCCAGAACGTTAATCTCTTTGCTCTTTTTTAAGATTGGTGCTTCTTCTTTAATGGCAACACGAATCTCACCAGAGGTGATTTTCTCCATTTTCGAAATCATATTAGAAATATCTAAAAAATCATCATCACTAAAAAAATGATATAGTAATTCGTTTGCCATTTTATTCTCAGTATTTATGAAACGCAAAATAGTTTTTCATCAAGTGAAAGGCAAATTATCTATTACCACTTAAGTAATGTTTGAAATTATTATATTGTAAGGCTCAAACAACAAAATTATTGTAGGAATTATAAATGAATCTTAAACTGAATAAATTAGAAAAATTTAGCGGAACTAAAGGACCACTTTTATTAGTAATTATGGATGGGATAGGCTTTGGAAGAAAAGATGAATCAGATGCTGTTTTTCTGGCGAAGACACCAAATCTAGATAAACTACTCGAATCAAAATTGCAAGTTAAACTTACAGCTCATGGTCCAGCCGTTGGACTTCCATCTGACGATGATATGGGAAACAGTGAAGTGGGTCATAATGCCATGGGTGCAGGTAGAGTATTTGCACAGGGGGCAAAGCTAGTAGGCAAATCTCTTGAATCAGGAGCAATATTTAATTCCAAAAGTTGGGGTAAAATTATGGATAGAAGTCATCGAGGTGGAACCATCCATTTTCTTGGACTTCTTTCTGATGGAAATGTCCATTCGCATATTGATCACTTTTTTAGAATGATTAATGAATGTGCTGCGAGAAAAGTTTACCGAGTGAGAGTTCATATTTTATTAGATGGACGTGACGTTGGTGAAAAATCATCCCTAGATTATATTCGTCCATTGGAGGAATTACTTCAATCTATTAATGAAAAGAATGGATTTGATTATAAGATAGCCTCTGGTGGTGGAAGAATGATTACAACTATGGATCGCTACCAAGCTGATTGGTCAATAGTAGAGCGTGGTTGGAAAGCACACGTACTTGGCGATGCGCGCCATTTTAAATCTGCCGAGGAAGCTGTTCAAACTATGTATGATGAAGACCCTAAAATTACAGACCAATATTTAGAATCGTTTGTTGTTGCAGATGGTAACGATAAACCTGTTGGCAAAATTAGAAGTGGTGATGGGGTAATACTTATTAATTTTAGAGGTGATAGAGCAATTGAAATATCACAAGCATTTGAAGATGTAGAATTCGAAAAATTTGATAGAGTTGAAGTGCCAGAAATATTTTACACTGGAATTATGGAATATGATGGTGATGCTCACATACCTAAAAATTTTCTTGTTGAGCCACCGATAATAAATAGAACTTTGAGTCACTATCTTTGTGAAGAAAAAGTCTCTTCATTTGCTATTTCGGAGACACAAAAATTTGGGCATGTTACATATTTCTGGAATGGAAATAAATCTGGTTATATTGATGAACATTTAGAAAAATATATTGAAATACCATCTGATAAAATTGAATTTGATAAAGCCCCAAAAATGAAAGCAGAGGAAATAACAGAGAAATCAATTGAGTTATTAAAATCTAGAAAATTCAAGTTTGGCAGAATTAACTATGCAAATGGAGATATGGTTGGACATACTGGAAATATTGAGGCTTCAATTGAAGCAGTTGAAACAGTTGATAAAAGTATAGGTGAACTTTTAGAAGTTATTGATGAACTTGGCGGAGTGGCAATAATAACTGCAGATCACGGTAATGCAGATGAAATGTTCACAGTTAAAAATGGAAAAAAGGACGTTAAAACATCGCATACTTTAAATAAAGTACCATTTGTAATTTATGCCCCATATATAAATAACGATTTTGAAATGGCAGAAGTAGAAAACCCAGGTTTAACAAATATTGCTGGAACAATTCTAAATATACTTGGTTTCGAAAATGTTGAGGATTACGATAAATCGTTAATTAAAATATTATAATTTACAGAAGTGTTCCAAATTTTACCCTTGATTTTATCTATGGGATTAGTAATTTATGTTTGAAATTTGGATTGAAAAGGTAGAAAATGTTTAAAAAGAAAAATCTAATACTTATACTACTTGTCGCATCATTTCAACTGAATGTTGCACAAACTGAAATTGCCAAATATGCTGGCGAGTTCATGGCAATTGGTGTTGGAGCTAGGGCTCTAGGAATGGGTGGTACGCAAGTTGCTGTTGTAAATGATGTAACTTCTGGTTACTGGAATCCTGCTGGATTAGCAAAGATGGATTATCCACAAGTGGCACTAATGCATGACGAACAATTTGGCGGACTTGTAAATTACAATTACGGTTCTGTTGCAATTCCTTACGGCGAAGATATGAGCTTTGGAATTAGTGCAATTCGCTTAAGCGTGGATGGAATTCCAGACACGCGGAATGCTTTAATTGATGCAAGAACAGGTGAAGTAATATTTGATATTACAAATCCGAATGCAAGAATTGATCCAGATAAAATTACAGAATTCAGTAATACGGATTGGGCATTTTACGGAACGTTTTCAAAAAGACAAAGTAAAAATTTCTATTGGGGAGCCAATATAAAAGTTATAAGTCGTACTATTGCTGAGTATTCTGCTCTTGGAATTGGTTTCGATGTTGGTGCATTATATGAGCCGATTGAGAATTTATACCTCGGTGCAAACTTAATGGATATTACTACAACACTTGTTGCGTGGGATGGTGGAAGCAATGAGTTGATTTCTCCAACGGCAAAGCTTGGTGTTGCTTATGGATTTGAGTTTTTGGGTGGAACATTTTTACCAGCTCTAGATTTAGATATGCGTTTTGAAAACAGACAATTCGCCTCTACTGTAAATGTTGGCCCAGTTAGTCTTGATGTTCGTGCTGGCTTAGAATATAGTTTTAGAAATTTATTTATGATACGTGCTGGTTATACAGATGTTAAACAATTTACAGTTGGAGCTGGCGTTAAGTTACCCAAGTTGAATGTTGATTATTCCTACGCACAGTTTAGTGGCTCGGAAGAGGAAACCCTTGGAGTAACTCACAGAATTTCAATTATGCTTACTCTTGAAGAACCTAAATTTATGCGAGATGGAATGTAGTAATTGTCATTCCGTGATGTCCTTACACGGAATCTTTCATAAATTCAAAGATTCCCGATAAAAACATTTGTAAAAAAACAAACATATAAAATGGCAAATGTGAAAAACTATAATTTTATTACAACAGAAAAACTCCAACGCTATGTTGGAGTTTTTCTCTTTGTAGCAATTACAATTTTGCTAAGTAGTTGTTCCGCAAATAAATATTCGCAATCTGAAATTAATATGTATTTAACAAAGAAGAGAGCAAAAGCCAAAACATCCCAAATCTCTTTTCGCATTCCGCAAGGGTGGCATGTTGTTGATGCAAACAATAAGGTATTTATTGATTTATGGATTGTACGAAATGATATGAATGTGTCTCTTAGTTTACAACCATTTCATATTAACTCTACGTTTAATTCACTCGAGCAAAGTTTTAAGTCGAGTATATTACTAAGGCAATCAGAGTTCAAAAATACAATCAAGATTGTAAAGGAAGAACCTCTTCAACTTAATAATTCAAAAGTTCTAATTTATAATTATACGATTAATAAAAAAGAATATCGTGTAGCTTTATTCCAGCATAAAGAAAAGTTTTATGAATTAACTTTATTTGGCAAAAACAGAAATATCAAAATAGAATATTTTATTCAAGAACTTGTAATATCCTCAGCAAAATAATTTATTCTTTTTTGTTTACTTTTGTTTCCTTAACATTAGGTGGGTTCCAGCCAATAATTGAACCAGATTTGATTCTTGAAAAATATGGAGATAACGTTGCGCCTGGTAACGTTCTAACATCGTCCTCAATAATTATAGGTCCCATTCCAGTTCCAGCACCAATTTTACAATTATTACCAATTTCAATTAACCCATAACGAAACTTTCCTGAGCCTTCGTAAGCATGAACGGTTAGTCTGGTAAAAGCTCCAAGCAATGTGTTCTCACCAATAAAAATTAATTCTGGACGAAAATGGTCAAGCCAAACTAATTGCATTATTTCGCTTCCTCTTCCAACATGAACTCCCATCCATCTGTAAAGTTGATTCTTGAACGGAGTTCCTTTCAGAACAAAAGATAGAATAACTTGGAATGCCAATAAAATTCTTCTACCAAATGGTAAATTTAACATTCTCCAATTTATAGCATTGGATTCTTCTGGCGATCCAAGTCCACTAATTGTATAATGTCGTCGAATACTTGAAAAGAATTTATCAAGATTTTGTTTTCCATCATCAGTTTTAGGGTTTTATGTGTTAACATCTATACCTGCACCGCCTGAAGTTTTACTGATAAATATAGTCCTATTTTTCTTTTTTGCTAATTGAATTGATCTTTCAATTAATTCAATTGTAACTATCTTTATTACTTCTTCGGGTGATTTGTTTTCGTGTTTTTTCATTTAGCCATTCTATATAGTTTGAAGGAACATTAAGTTAAAAAATATTTCAAGGTATTTCTACTTAACAATTCAATTATTATCGATAATTTTCTAAAAATATTTTCATCGCAAAGCAACATTTCTTAGTTTAAAACATCTCTTTACTAAACAAATTACGTGAATTATGAAAAACATTCTCCTATTACTACTACTTATTACTTCTTCGATGCTTTCTCAAATAGAGAAAAATGTAGATATCAACAAATTAATACTTGAATCAAATTATTCCAAAATTGTTGAAGTGCTTGAAGAGAGAATTCAAAATAATGAAGAACTCTCTGATAATGATAGCTTCTATTTGGCAATTGCATACCAGAGGTTGGTTAATCACAGAAAAGCGATTGGAATTTTATCCCTGTTAAGCAGAAAAAACATAAAAGATTTTTCAGTAAGATTTGCTCTTGCGGAAAGCTATAAAGCAATGGAAAATTTGCGTGTTGCCTCTAGCATTTATCATGAAATTGTAATAATGGATAGTTCAAACGTAATTGCTAGAATTGAATTGGCGAAACTTCAAATAAGAAGAAAAAATTTTAAGGATGCAAAAAGGCATTTTGAATATTTGACTAATTCAGATAGCACTAATTATTATTATATGCAACAATATGGATTCTCTTTATATAAACTGGATAAAACAAAAGAGGCAGAAGAAGAATTTAAAATGGCACTGCGAATAAATGAATATGATTCTAAAGCTGCTTTGTGGCTTGCCAAAATTTATTTTGACCGAGAGGAATATGAAGAGGCACTTGAAATTATTAAAAAATCAGTTAAGTTTAATCCAGTTGATTTACAGCTAAATAAATTGGGGGCTGAGATTTTGTTCAAAATGAAAAAGTATAATTCCGCTAGTTCACAATATCTAAATGTGATAGTCCTTGGAGATAGTAGTTCTATAATATTTCAAAAACTTGGATTAAGTCTCTATTCATCTGTTGCTATGCGGGATTCAATTTCAGATAAAAAGAGAGAGGAAGTTATACTGGAAGCTATCGAAGCCCTTGAAACGTCACTTGCCAAAGAGGAATTTAAAAGCGCACTAACATTAACCTATCTTGGATTTAGTTACAAAACCTTAAAACAATACGATAAATCAATTCTATATTTGGAAGAGGCGTTAAATGTAATAACTCCAGAATATATTGATAAAATATATTCGACACTAGGAACTTCATATGAGCTTTTGGATAAATATCGTGAGTCAATTATTGCATATTCAAAATCGTTGGAATACAATAAAGAAAATCCATACTTCACTTTTAGATTGGCAACTCTTTACGATAGATATTATGCTGACAAAACAGTTGCGCTTGCCCACTATAAAAAATATATACGTACCAACATTGATGGGGATGAAAAATTAATTAAGTATGCTGAGGATAGTGTGGAAAGGTTAGAGGAAGCAATTCATTTTGGAAAATAAATTAAGTGGTAGATTTTAATTTGTTCTAGTAGTTATAAAAGAATTGTTTTTAAAAATAAATTAAAAATAATTTCATATTTTTCACAATCACAAAAAGGAGGTCATCATGAAAAATCTAATCATCATTCTATTTATTTCAAGTACTATTTTATTTGGACAAAGTAATCCAATTGTAGGAACAGATTACACAGTTACATACGATGCTTCAATAAATGGGATCTTTAACAAAAATGCAGAACTTACTATTGCTTATGCATTTGATTACTGGGGAGCGAAGCCATCTAGAGAAAATATTCCAGAAGAATTGTTTGAGAATATACTAAAACCTATTGAGGGAAGGAAAAACACTAAGCAAATGAAAAATTCAAATGAAATGTATTCGTGTGAAATTTCTATTCCAGATAGTGTTGCCTTGCTTTCATATTATATAACAGATGGTTCAATTTACGATTATAACAATAATGCAACATACACCAAGTTAATTTATGGAGAGAATGGAAGACCTGTTGAAGGGGCAAGGTTTAGAAACATTGAATTTATGGTAATGGGTAAAAGCTCACTTGATAATCAAATTAAACTTTTGGAAGAAGAGCTAAAAGATTACCCAGACTATCATATTGATAGATTTGTTCTTTGGCAAAAAAGGTTTGCTAAACAAAATTCTTTAGATGAACTTAAATCAGAAAAGGAAATGGCAATTAAATATTTTGATAATCTAATAGAAAAAACCCCAGAGGATTGGGGTTTATATGATGCATATGTAAATTCACTATTTTCTTATCAAAACAGTTTGTATCAATTTCTGAAGCCTGAATTAGATCAAATTAGAGAAGCGACTCTTCAATTGGCAAAGAAAGTACCAGAGGAAAAATGAACTGGAAGATTAAAAAGTATAGTTGATAGAGAAAAAAGAACAGGGGAATACAATAAACTGAAAACTACAATTATCGGTAAGCCTGCCATAGATTTTGAATTTACAACAATTGATGGCAAAAAGAAAAAGCTTTCAGATTATAAAGGAAAGGTCGTTCTTCTCGATTTCTGGGGAACTTGGTGTGGACCGTGTGTTGCTGAAATTCCAAATTTAGTTAAGGCGTACAAAAAATATAATTCCAAAGGATTTGAAATTATTAGCATTAGTAGTGATGGATTCAACAGTAGATTAAGTAAAGAAGATTTTACAAAATTTGTAAATGAAAAAGAAATGACATGGGCACATGTTCTAGACTCAAAGGATAAGCGAATTCATAATTTTTATAAAATCACCCATTGGCCTACAATGTTTCTTGTTGGAAAGGAAGGAAAGGTTATTAAGAACGAAGATGTTTTAAGAGGAGAGGGGCTTCATAAAACGCTTGAGGATATTCTAAAGTAAGTAGTATAGTAATTTTGATATATTTATGTGGGGAGTTAAAAATTCCCCATTTTTTAAATAAAGCAACATTTTGTAGTTTAAATCATCTCTTTATAAAACAAAATAAAAGTGTGTGAAAAAATCATCTAATGACATAGTACAATTCACCATTGCTTATAACCGCTATAAAAGTGGCGTTTATAATTATGTTCTTAAAATGGTTGGCAATAAAATGGTCTGTGATGATTTAATCCAAAATATATTTATGAAACTTTTTGAGAACCTTAAATTAATTAAGAACAGAGAGAGTATTAAATTTTGGATTTACACAACATCACGTAACGAAGTTTACTCGTACTTTCGAAAAAAGAAAATAGACATAGAGAAATTGGCAACAGATGATCTTTCACATATTGAAAAGAGTTCAAATGAAAATATTGAATATCAATTTGAACTTAAGGAGATGAAAAATTTAATTCTTAATGAACTCGAAAACATTTCAATTGAGCAGAAGGAAATATTTCTATTAAAAGAGTATGGTGGATTGAGCTACAAAGAGATTGCAAAAATTTCTAAGATTGATGAGAATTTAGTTAAAAGCAGATTATATAAAACGAGACAGAAATTGATTGATAGAATTTCTAAAATAATGGAATAGAATCGTGTCATTGCGAACCCGTTTTTGGGGTGAAGCAATCTGCAAAAGATTGCCACGTCGTTCAAAAAGAAACTCCTCGCAATGACAAGAGAGTTACAGAAAAGTTTGAAAATTAGTGAGATAAACATGAGCACCGAAAAAATAAGAGAACTAATAAACAGATATTTCGACAACGAACTTGAGAAAAGCGAAGAAGTCTATTTGTTCACACAACTCTCTCAGGTTGATGCGGCAAGAGAATACTTTAAACAAATGAATGTGTTAAGTGAAAACATCAAAAATACATTTGATGAATTCCCTCTAGATTTGGAGGAGGATATTCTAAATGCTACTATAACTGGAGGGCGGAAAAAGAGTTTGCTTTCATTTAATATTCAGTCAGTAATTGGATATGCATTTTCAGTAGTGTTACTCATTGTCTCCCTCTTTGTTTATACACAGTCACTTGAGTATAAAGCCGATATTCAAATGAACATTCAGCAAATAAATCAGCAAAATAAAATGTTGGAAATGATGTTTCATGCATTACCCCCTACAGAAGTTAAAGCAAAGTTTACAAATGATATAATAATTAGACCAACAAGTTGAGGTAGATATGAAAAAGACAGTTTTAATTTTATTAGCAATTGCATTTCTAATTGGATGTGAAGAGCAAAGCAAGATTGAAATAATTCCAGATTATGAATCAGAGTATTATTCATTTAAAATTGTGGAAAGTATAGCAGTACCAGTGAACAATCCTCAACTGCTACCATTTGAAAAAGCGATAAAGAAGTTTCATGCACAAAATAGCCCAAATGAAAAGGTGTACTATCCTGTTTCTGCAAGCATTTTTATTAATGAAGATGGTGAAATTGATAAAGTAAAGATTATAGGTGGTAGCATAAGTAGAACTGTTATGAAAAAAATCAAAGAAGATGGAAGAATTAATTACAAAAATAATGAAGATATTATTCGTATGGCTTTGCCTGAATTTGAAAAAATAAAATTTGAAGCAGCAATGTTAGGAGGAAAGAAGGTAAAGACGCGTACAGATATAGGTGCAATTTATGTTGCAACAGCAGATGGTGAAGTTGGATTAGCAGAAAATGGAATAAAGTTTACTAAGCTAAAATCAGAGTTTGAGACCGATAATACACTTCAAGAAACCTTCTTTGTAGCAGTAGAAAAAATGCCAGAACCAATTGGGGGAATTGGAGCTATTCAAAAAAACATTACTTATCCTGAAATAGCAAAAAGAGCCGGAATTCAAGGACGAGTTTATGTGAAAGCATTTGTCGATTCAACGGGAGCTGTTACAAAAACAAAATTAATTAGAGGCATTGGAGGTGGGTGTGATGAGGTTGCAATGGAGGCAGTATCAAAAGTTAAGTTCACACCTGGAATGCAAAGAGGAAAACGTGTAAATGTTCAAATAACAGTACCAATACTATTTAATTTGGGTGAAAAATCGAGTAGTGCTAAAAAGCCAAAAGTAAAAGACGAAATGTTATTAAAGGAATCCAAAGATGAGAACCAAAAGGGAATGGCTAAAATTAGTGGAAAGGTCGTTTTGCAAAATGGGGATCCACTTGTTGCTGCAAATATTCTATTAGAAGGAACTAAGCGTGGTGGATCATCAAATCATATGGGAGAATTCTTTATTTCCAAAATAGAACCAGGTGAATATAAAGTCTTGGTAACTAGTCATGCTCATGGAAAACGTAGCTTGGGAAAAATAAAATTGAGTGCTAATAAAACATCGATTGTTGAATTAAAAATCTCTGAGAAAAACTAACAAATCATTGGGGGGGGGGACCTATGAAACGAGTTACAGACATAGCAATAGTTCTGATTTTAGTAATGCTAACGGCATGTTCATCTGTTGAGACAAATGTTGACCAAACGCCAATGCCAGTTGATGGCATGATGGGAATCATGAAAAATGTAAAATATCCTGATGAAGCAATGAAAGCAGGTGTGCATGGCAAGGTTTTTGTTAAGGCAACAATAAATACCGAAGGTAAAGTAGTAAATGCAGAAATAGTAAAATCTGATTCTGAAAAGTTAAATGAAGCATCTCTTAGAGCTATTGCCAAAACCAAATTTAATGCTGGTATTAAAGATGGTAAAAAAGTAGTTGCCGAAGTTACAATACCTATAATGTTTCAGCTGAAAGATAAGAGTTAAAAGTATTTAGCTGAGTTTTAACTATTACAGAATTGTTTATTCGTGATGCTATCAATAAATACTTACAAAACAATGTCATTTCGAACTCCGACGTAGTTTGTCGGGTGTGATAAATCTCGTGAATAGCTGAAGATTTCTCAATCGTTCCGATAAAAACAATCGGGACTCATTTCGAAATGACATGAAATTATACTGCAAAAATAATTGAGTATAATTTTATTACTCAATAAATTGTTGATAATGCTCAAACCGACTAAAAATTTCACGAACATATTTTACAGTTTCAGTTCCTCTTGCGTAACCATTCCTTACAATTGGATCATTATAATATTTTGGATCAGACTTTTTTAGTAAGTATTGTTCAACATTATCTAGCCAAATGTTATAGTTGGCGCCATATTTTTTGGCAAGTTTTCGTGCATCTTCAATATGACCATGCCCAATATTATAAGAAGCCATTACAAATTTAATTCTTTCAGTTGAATCTTGAATTTCATCTTTCCAATATTTGGTTTGCCATTTTAAGTACTTAACACCAGCATCAACATTTTGATGAACATTTGCAATGTTAACAACTCCAAACTGTTTTGCTGTTGCAGGCATAAGTTGCATTAAACCTCTGGCACCAGCCCATGAGGTTTTATCCGGATGGAATTGAGACTCTTGATATATTAATGAAGCTAGTAATCTCCAATCCCAGTTAAGTGAATTAGAATACTCCTTAATTAAATCATCATAAACTGAGATACTCCCACCTGTAAGAGAAAAATAGTCACTATTGATTCTGCGGCGAAATGAGTGTCTACTTTCAAAATATTTTTTATAAATAACATAATAGTCGGTTTTCTTTTTCATTTTACCAAGCCAGTTATTTATTTCCTGTAAGAGAAGTGGAGATTTTTTCCGCACTCCCCATGCAATTCTTTGAGGAAGAGAAATAGCCATTGAAATATCTAATATTGGATATTGGAATTGAAGTAACAAGGCAATGTTTTCGTCTTCAACAGCATAACTTAAAGTCCCTTTTGCAACTTGTTCCATTAAATTTTCAGAGGAGACACTATCTGGTGCTTCAATAATATTTAAATCTTCACCAATCTCTTCCGATAGGTTTTTTAATCTACCAATATATGATGAGCCTTTAACAACATTTATCTCCTTACCAATTAAGTCAATTGGAGAGTGAATAAGTGTTTCATCAATTTCATGAAGTTTCATCTTTCGCCAATTGTCAGGCTTCCTTTGTACGAGCACTTGTTTAGTTGTAGTATGATGTTGTGCAAAGGCTATCGATTTTTGTCTCTCTTTAGTTACGGTTAAATTATATGCAATTAAATCGCCCTCGCCATTATTGAGCATTACAAACATTTCTTCAATACTGTGGGCAACTTTAATTTCTAATTCCAAGTTTAAATGTTTAGCAAGTCTACTGAGCAGTTCGTACTCGTAGCCCATAGGTTCGCCTTTATAAATAAAATAGCTATATGCGTTATAGCCAGTTATTGCAACAAGCTTTTTCTTGGATTGAATTTCGGGGAGATCAATATTTACATCATAGATTTTTTTTGATTCATTCTTGATTTCCTTTTCAACCGTGCAACTGGAAAGTAATACCAAGAAGACCCAAAGCAATACTATTTTTATAAATGAACTCAGACAAGTACCTAATTTTTAATAATAGAATGAATTTATGTGCTCTTTAATCTCAAGTTACAATAAACTTATTGAAATAACAATCTTGACAAATTGGAAGAGTTTATTAGAAGTAATGGGTGGATAGTCTGTTTTACTTTATGATTGTAGCGGATGAGTAAGTCCATCCGCTACTATAAATTGAGGGGATTAAGAATTAGTCTTCGTGAACAAAAAACTTTTTGACCATACTATTCCAATTGTATTCATCTAGTTCTGCTAGTTCTCCTTCAAAAAGAGGTTTGCTTTTATCATCATCATTCTCTTTTGCTCTAAGTTCTGAAATTGCTTCAGTGTATCTGTCAATCTCTTTATGATAGAATGCAACAGCAGATTTTCCAATTTTTAAGTCTTGCAATTCATTATCTAAATTATCAGCATCAATTGAGCAAATCCAATTTGTTTCATACGGAGTAATTTTCATTGCGTCAATATCCTCTTTTAGCTGAGTGTTTATCTTTGTTACTACACCACTAACAGGTGCAACAAAAGCAAGAGTTCTGTTTTTTTGTTTTATGCTAAAAAGAACTTGACCTTTATTTGCTTTCATACCAAGATTAGGCATTTCAATATCATCAATATCACCAATTAGTTTTTTTGCAAAATCATCAATTCCAGTTTTTGCGCTACCATCTGATTCGATGTTAACCCAGCTATGGTTTTTAGAAATAAATATTCCACCAGGAATTGCAAATTCACCAGAATTAAAATCCTCACTGCTATGAGCATGAGAGATATGAACTTTAGGTTTCAGCTCTTTTCTAATTCGAGCTTCTCTTTTTATAAGCGCGGTTTTAGTAAACGCTAATAGTTCATCCTCAGTAAATGGTTTTTGCACATAATCTATAGCTCCATATTTCATTGTTTCAACTGCAGTTTCAACGGATGCAAATCCAGTAATAATTACAACATCGATGTCTGGACGCAATGCCTTGGTGGCTTTAGTAACTTCAACACCATCCATGATTGGCATTTTTAAATCTGTAAATAGAAAATCGTAGTGATGTGTTTTTAGCATCTCTAATGCTTCACGGCCGTTTTCAACAGTATCCACTGAATAGCCTTCAAGCACAAGTATTTTTCTAAAACTATCCAATATAATAGCTTCATCGTCAACACAAATAATTTTAGCTTTTGGATTTTCTACTTCAACTCGCTTTAAAGACTTCGCTTCGGAAGAACTTAAATCAATATTAAGACTTTCGTTTAGTATCACTTCTCGAGCTTCACGAACTTTTTTCTCTTTCATTTTACTTATCACCGTACGAATAATAATATCTGCAATGGCAAAAAGTAAAACTGCAACAATAAATAGTACCATTTTATTTCTCCTTAATTAATATACTTTCATTAAATGTCTGAACTACATGAGGTTAGCATTTCTACTTCCATCTCTAGAGAGGATGGAAGTATAGTATAAATCCATCCCTCGAAGTATGGATCTTTTGCTAACAAATTTATATTCTCAATAATTTTATTATTTATACTTACTATCTTTCCGCTAATGGGGGCAAGGACTTGATGAATGTTTTCATTTGAGTCTGTGATTTTTAAAGCTGCGTTTCCTTGATGAATAATATCATCAATGCTCTGTAATTCTAAAGAATCTAGGTTGCCAACAGAGTTTAAAAATAAATCGGTTACTCCAATTTTTACAGTACCTTCAAATTCTTCATTCATCCAGCTATCAAATCCAAGGCGAAAATATTTTGGAGGACACGGAATGATGGAAAGTAAATCATCATTATTTCTATCTGAAGAAAAACGATTAAATATTTTTGTGTATTCCATTCCACGTTTAAAAACAGATGATAGTTCTTCAAGAGTAAATGGTTTTGGAACAAATGCAATTGCACCATTATGTAAAGCCTGCACAGCAGTTTCCAAAGTCGAATACCCAGTGGTCATAATAACTGGTGTTTTAATTTTCATTTTATTTACAATATCCAAAAACTGAAATCCATCCATATCTGGCATCATAATATCAGTGATAATTAAATTAAATGAAGTCTCTTCTAACAACCGGAGTGCATCTTTGGGATTTGTAGCTGAGACAGTTGTGTACTCATTAAATTTTGCTATCATGCAAATTGCATTAATTATTACTTCTTCATCATCAATTATTAATATATCGTAAGTCCTATTGGTCATTTTGTACTCGTAAATGAATTGTAAAAGTTGTTCCTTCGTTTATTGCGCTATCAACAATTATTTTGCCTTTGTGGTTGTTTACAATTCCCCAGATTACTGATAGCCCAAGTCCAGTGCCTTGTTGACCTTTTGTTGAATAGAAGGGGTCAAATATTTTGCTAAGGTACTTTTCATCAATCCCAGAGCCAGTATCAGAAATTTTAATTTCAACAAATTTGATGTCTCCATCATTATCAACGGCATCCCACTTTTGCCAAGTACAATTAAATTTTGTGCATCCCTCAATAGAGCCTTGTCCAGGAACTATTATAGAATAAGTAGGTGCCCCACAATTTGGTCCTATTCTCTTTTCATCAACAATGGATACACCACATTGTGGACAATAAAGATGGACTGTTTCATCTTCTTCAAATTGAATTCCGTAGTGATCCTGATGTTTTCCATAGATAGGATCTAAGTGAACATATCCCTCGTTTGAATCAGATTTTGCTTTTAGTTTAATTGAAGGCATCCCATCAATTTTATGTTCTTCATCAATAAGTGAATGTCCCTTAGGGCACGTGGCACTGCGTATTTGAATGGTTCCATAAGGAGAAAGGGAAATCTCTTTTGCGCTAATTTTAATTGTTCCACCCTTTTTACCAATGGCATCAATTGCATTAATCAATAAGTTTAAAAAGACTTGTTGTATTTGGTTGGCATCGGCAGTGATTGCGGGAACCGTTTTATCACAAACTTTTTCAACCGTTATGTGATTTATCTTTAACTGGTTGGATATTACAGATAATGCATTATCCATAATTTCGCTAATCTCAACTTTTCCCTTTTTCGGTGTTGATTGACGTGAAAAATCGAGTAATCCCTTAACTATTTCTCTACTTCGTTTTGTCTCTCTTACAATTACTTCTAAATCTGCTTTCATTTCCGGATTGTTTTTAACTCGCTTTAAGAGAAAGCTGCTGTATGTTAAAACACCAGTTAGTGGATTATTTATTTCATGTGCTACGCCTGCAGCCAAACGCCCAATAGAAGCCATCTTATCAGATTGAAAAAGCTGCATTCGAGTTTCGGCTAGTTTGTGAGTCATATTATCGAAAGAGTCTGCAAGCTGTCCTATTTCATCTTTTCTAGTATATTTAATTCTATGGCTTAGATTTCCGACGGCAACGTAGTTTGTTGCTTTTACTAAATCACGAACGGGTCTTTGAATTAGAATTTTAACTAAGATTCTTAGAATAATTGCAATAGTAAGAATAGCAAAAAGCGCAAAAATTGCCACATCAATTTTGCTTTCGTTTTCGATTTTTTCAACTTCCTTTAAACATACAGTTAAATCAAGAACACCTAGAACAGTTGCATCTTTAGTATGGGCATGACAATCGGCTTCCCAGCAACTTTTTTCGTTGTAAATGGGATTAATAACCCCAAGCATTCTGGATGAATCTGGATGAATTTTAAAAATTCTTGCTCGCTCTTTAATTGGCAGTTTTTGGAGTGGCTCGTTTTCTGCATGACAAGCATAACAGCTTTCTGTTTTTTTGTTAAGCATAGTGCCAACTTCATTCAAATTGGTAGAATATATTATTTTACCAGACTTGTTAAGAAGTCTTACGTTTTTTATACACTCTTCCGCACCTACAGAATTCATAACCCGAGTAATATGTTCTCTGTGATTAGATAACATATCAAATTGCATCGTATTTTTTATTGTTTCACTAAGTTGATTAGTATGTCGTTCAACTTCTGCAATTAGATTTTTTGATTGTGACTGAATGTTAAAATATGCGAAAACGCTAATAATTATAATTACTGTTAATGAAACAGCAAGAATTAATCTGGTTCCTATTTTGTTAAATAGTTTCATCTATTTTATCCTTTTTCCAGGTAGTTTCTTTGGAACTATATATCCTTCACCGTCCTCATGACAATCAAGACAAGTTGGATTACTATAATTGTTATCGATGTGGCAATCACTACAATCATTGTCGATATGATCTTCACTTAGCTGTAGCCCAGTAATAGTATGATCAAAACTATCTTCATCCCAATTATGACAACTTTGACATTGTGCCTTTAGTCCAGAGTATTTGCCTTCTTTCGTATGGCAACTTTGACATTTGTTCTTTGAGTGATATTTGTTGATGTCAAATCCAGTATTTCTAAAGTGATTAAACGGCTTTGTCTCTTTGTCAGTATGACATTTTGCACATTGGTTTTTGTTTTCTGTATCGTGGCATGATTCGCATCTGCTATGGTTATCACCATCAATTGCTTTTATAAAGTTTGGTTTTTGATTGTGACATGATTGACAGGATTCATCCTGATGACAATCGACACAATTCTGTCCAAATAAATTGATGTGATCATTGTGATGGAATGTTGCTACTTTTCCTTTCTCGCATTCACCGGTTTCATAAACTTTTGTTGCTGGGCGTATAACAGGTTCATGCATTTTAATTATTTCAGTTGAAGCAACAGATGTTTTATATTCACTCTTAAGTGCGTGACAGTTTTCACATTTTGATTCTTCTTCCCACTCTGCATGGCAATTCATACATTGTCGGTGATATGCAGATTTTAAGTCAGGCATATTTACATTTACCTCAGCTCGGTCTGCTTCGTGACAGAAACTACACTTAACAATTTTTCCTGGAGGATTATAATGATGACAAGTTGTACAACCATCACCCATCTGAGACATCTCTGCATGTTCTTTGTGCAAAAATTTAACTGTCTCGTATAAGTCTTTTTCACCATGAATATTATTGATTTCGAAAACAGAGGGAATATCACTTGCTAAATATTTTATAGTTTTAATATTCTCCCTAGGGCATTGTGCCAAGCATGGATTTGTTTTTGTTGGGGTCTCACACTCATGACAATTGGTACAGTCTAAATCTTTCTTTGAATGTAATTTAGAAAGGTTGCTTTGAGCAAAAGAATTGGAGACTAAAAATGCTAATAATATTAAATATATTACTTTTTTCATTTTACACCTCCGCGAATTGCATATTTAGCTTTGGTTCCAAAATTCTTAACAGGAACACTGATAACAGGAAAGATTTTTACAAAGAGGCGATAGATTAAAATTTCTAAAGCAACAAATCCGATAGTAACTGAAATTTCTCCAAACGAAGGGAAATATGCTTCAGTTGCATAAGGTGGTGTGTATGCTGTAATAAAGTTGTTGAAGCGATTCATAACTACTCCAAAAATTACTAGCATTGATGCAGTGTATAGTCCTGGTATAGAATTTCGAACCTCTGAGGAGAGAAACATCCGTAATGGAATTATAACACCAACAATTAGTTCAATTCCAAATAGAACAGATACGGTATTAAATTCGGTTAAGTAAACAAAAGTTTCACGAATAACCATATCGCCTAATTTTGCTGCAAGATAGACACCAAGTAACGGTGCAATAAATTTTGATAAACTTGAAAGAACATCTGTCTCTGGCTTTAATCCAAAAGATTTAGATGCTGATATAGATTCCATAATTACCATTGGAAACCCTACAGCAATTGCTGATAGTAAGAATAGTAACGGTAACACTGGGGTTTGCCAAAGTGGATGAATTTTTGGACCAGCTATTACCATCAAAGTTCCGAGTGAGGATTGATGTAAGCATGAAAGAACTACGCCAGCAATAATAAAAATGAACATTGTTTTATCAAGTCCACGTTCTAATTTTCTTAGCAATCCATCAACTAAAAGATTAAATCGTTTTAGGAATCCAGGAAGGTTAACTCTTCCAATAAAGCGCTCAGTTACAATTGGAAGAAACTCAATGTAGAGAACAGATACATATATCATAACACAAATGCCAACCTCGAAAAGTGCGGAGTTACCATTCCACATAACAAGAGGATGCCAAATGTAATACCATCTTCCAATATCAACAAAAACGCCCATAGCTACAAAAGTATATCCGAGCATTGCAGTTAATAATGCTGGACGAATAATTGATTCGTATTTATCGCGGTGCATTATATGCCCTAATGCTGCTGTGGTAAATCCACCAGCGGCAAGTGCAACGCCAGCACCAACATCAAGCCCAATCCAAATTCCCCAAGGAAATTGATTGTTAAGATTTGTTACCGCACCGAGTCCGAAAATAAATCTCATTGCCAAAAAGACCAATCCATTTAATGCTATTGCTGCTAGTACAATTACCCAAGGAGTAAAAAACCTTTTAGTCATTTGTTCTGGTTTGTGTGCATGTTCCATTAGTGACCTCCTTCGGTTTTTTCTCTATCTTTCGAAAGCCACATTACTCCACCCAGTAAAGCGTAAATTGCAACTGGAGGAACAAAATATGCAAATAGACCATGTTGAATTGATTCAGAAACACCAGGTGCTGGGTTTGTTCCTAATTTAGGAAATACTTTTTTAACTAAGCTATCTTCAGCTAAATATAGCCAAGATGTACCGCCAACTTCATGTTCACCAAATAGATGGTCATGATATTTTTCTGGGTTTTTTGCAATTCTTCTTTTTGCTTCAATTACAAGTTCCTCTCTTGTTCCATATGTTAAAGCACCAACTGGACAAATTTCCACACAAGCTGGAAGTTTGCCCTCCTGTGTTCTATCAAAACAGAAATCACATTTCACAATTTTAGGATCTAAGGCTTTATGATATTCAAATGCAGGAATTTGGAATGGACATGCAACCATACAATATCTACATCCAATACACATATCTGTATTCCAAGTAACGGCACCATTTGCCTGCTTTTTAATTGCACCAACAATACATGCCGATTCGCATGCAGGATGATCGCAATGCATACATTGTAGTTTTATTTTATCGCTATTTATAACAGAAGTATCAATTTGGTTTACAACTGTTAATGCATTTTCAGTTGGTCTTCTTTGAGAACCATCAGTTAGTTGTGTATTGTAATCAGCAATATCGCCTGCTTCCATATTGTGTGCTACTTTACAAGCCCATTCGCATTTTCCACAACCAATACAAACTGTGGTATCAACTAAAACACCTCTTCTATCTATTGAGAGTTCACCACGCGAGCTTGCTTTTGCAACCGTAGGCGATAAAGCCGTAAGAGTAGCAGCAGTGGTGCCCAAAGCTGCAAATGTTTTAAGAAAATCTCTCCGATTTTGTGACATAATTATTTCCTATCTTTTAATTAGTTTTATGACCAAATGTGTGTTTGCCGCTTTCTCGTAAATAACCAGAAAAATACTTTTGAAGTGTTTCTTCTATTTCACCTTGTATCCATGGAATAACTTGTATTTTTGCTTTTGTTAATTCCACATAACATCGTTCGGTTAATCCGTTGCATATTATTGTTTGAGGTTTTAAAAGGATTATTCTATTTATTCTTTCAAGTCTATTGTTTGTTATAATATTAATAGATTCTTGTTTTTGAATTTTTCCATACTCATGTGTAAATAGTATGAATTGTTGTGCATAATCCAAGCGAGGGGAAACCCTATTTTCAAAAAGTGGTATTATTATAGTTTCTTTCATGTTGCATTGCTTGCAACAAGTAAGCCAAAAAAAATTATTATACAATTCGGTTATATTGAGTGTATTTGAAGGAATATGAATGAAAGGAAATATTCTGCGTTGCAATATTGCAACAAATTGTGCAACACGGTTGCAACCGTGAAACGGAGTAAATGTCCGTTATTTGTTCAATGTTTTTTCAACAAAAGAATGAAAAGTTGCTTTTTAAATTGATGGTGATTCGAGATTGTTTTTTTGTCAAAATTCTATTAAGTATATTTATATAATAGTTAAAAGAATTTTGGAAGAAGAATGAAAAAGAAAAGCATAATTTTAGTGTCGGTGATAGTGCCATTATTACTAATTCAATTTATAACTGTGGAAAAGAAGAATCCTCCAATTGATAGTAGTCTTGAATTATCAGCACCTCCAGAAGTAATGTCCATATTGAAAAACTCTTGTTATGATTGTCATTCAAATGAAACAAAGTGGCCATTTTATAGTTCTATTGCACCAGTCTCATGGTTAGTGGCTAGAGATGTAGAATTTGGAAGAGATGATCTAAATTTTTCAGAATGGGAAAATCTATCAGAAGGGGATAAAGATCATGCTAAAGAGGAGATTATAGAGGAAATTTCAAGAGAGACTATGCCTATTCCAATATATATATTTACACATCCTTCGGCAAGTTTAAGCAAAGAGGATAAACTATTACTAAAAAATTGGTTAACTGGTAGGGAAACGAAAATGCTTAGTCATTAAGCAATCCATACTTCTTCATTTTTCTCCATAAGGTTGAACGATGCAATTTTAGTTCATGTGCTACTTCAGCCTTATTCCAAGAATGTCTTTCTAATGAATCAAATATCACATCACATTCAGATTGCTGAAGTGGCTCAATAGTTTGGTTATTTCTTTTTACATTTTCTTCAATTACCAGAAGATCGTGAGGCAAATCTTTAAGCTCAATCACTTCATCTTGGCACATTACAAATGCATGTTCAATTATGTTTTCTAATTCTCTAATATTTCCTGGAAAGGAGTAGTTCATCAAAAACTCTAAAACTTCATTAGAGACAGCTGTTATCATCTTTTCCATTTTATAGTTAAAAAGCTCTATAAAATGATTAATTAAATATGGGATATCATCTTTTCTCTCTTTTAGTGATGGGAGCTCAAGTTTTACAATATTTAACCTGAAAAACAAATCATCTCTAAATTTATCCGTTGCAATTAGATCTAGTAAGTTTGCTTTTGTCGCCGAGATTACACGAACATCTGTCTTTACAGTTGTTGTTGCCCCAAGAGGCTCAAATTCTTTTTCCTGCAAAACTCGAAGTAATTTAACTTGGGTTGCTGGTGATAATGATTCTACTTCGTCAAGAAATATTGTTCCACCTTTGGCCAACTCAAATCTACCAGGCTTATCTTTTTGTGCATCAGTAAAAGCCCCTTTATAATATCCAAACAACTCCGATTCAAGAAGATTATCAGGTAAAGCCCCACAGTTAATAGCAATGAAAGGACCATTTTTTCTAAAACTTAAATTATGAATTGCTCTTGCAAATAGTTCTTTACCTGAACCGCTTGGCCCTTGAATTAAAACACTAGCGTTACTTTCTGCAATATTTGGTAGGATATTAAAAAGCTCTAATAATTTGTGATTTTTAGAGACTATATCTTCAAATGTAAAATCCTTCTCTAACTCTTTGCGAAGTGCCTCAAGTGTTGATAAATCTCTAAAAGTTTCAACACCACCTATTATAATACCATTTTCATCTTTCAGAGCAGAAGAGTTAACAGAGACTGGAATTTCTTTCCCATTATGTCTAAGAATATTAACTTTTCTGTTAATACTATCATCGCCAGTAGTAATTGAATTTTTAATTGGGCATGCTGATTCACAAATATTAGATTTTAGAGTTTCAAAACAGAATTCGCCAACAGCATTCTCATTTTTTACCCCAGTTATTTTCTCTGCAGCTTTATTGAAATATGTTATTCTTAAGTTGTTATCAACTGTAAAAACACCTTCAACAATACTATCTAAAATAGTTTTGGAATGGGTTTCGGTAAGTGGCGTTATTTTGCTTAAATTATTCATTTATAATATTGATAGATGAATCTTGTTTAGTCCATTATTATCAAAATAACTGATTAATGTAATAGAACCAAATAAAATTATTTTGATTCTATTAAAGAAAGTGAAAAGCTTGGAGATAATGATTTAGCCGTTTTATCATAATTATCAGTAAGAATTTTATTTAGATTTTCAACATAAGTCTCTTTTGAAACAAGCCGTTCAAACTTTGCAATAACTTTTCCAGTTTTATCAATTAAAAAGGATGTGGGAATTGATTGAATTCCACCAAAAGCATTAATTACTAATTCATCACCTCTAACAATTGGATAATTAATTTTATAAGTGTTCATAAAAGGAATAACATCTCCAGCGGTTGCTCCACTTCTAGTAAGTGCATCAACAGAAATACCAACTATTTCAACGTCTTTATCTTTGTATTCATTTTTAAGTGCAACTAAATCTGGAATTCCTTCGCGACAAGGCGCACACCAAGTTGCCCAAAAATCAACGAGAACCACTTTTCCTTTCAAATCAGATAGCTTTAATTGTTCACTCTGACTTTCATTGTAGTTTGGTGGATATGGACCCTGCTTTGTATCATCTGCAGAATTATTAATAATAAAGAGAATTACTACTACCACAAAGAAAAGGACGGTATAAATTCGACTACGTTGCTTTTGATCTAAACCAAAGTGTTTTTTTTCTGTTTCTTCTATCTTTGCTTTGCCAATTTTTCTGATTTTTTGGCTCATTTATACCCCAAGAATATTTATTTTTTTTCTAACATTTTGTTCAACTTATTAACAAATTTTTCAACATCAATATCGTTAAAACCCTTCTCTTTTGCAGCTGCATCCAATGATCCCCAAATGGGCTCGCCACATCTTAAGCAGCGTATTCCTTCAACTCTAAGATAAGAAACGGCCTCTGGTAACAAGCTAACCAAATCTTCAATTTCAGTCTCTTTTGTTATCTTCATTATTCTTTCCCTTCTTCTTTTTACTTGGAAAAACAAGTAAAAGTCCTATAACTCCACCATAAACTGTGGATATATATGGGCTACTAGTAATTGCACATGTTCCACTATTACAACCAATAAAATAATAATACGCAAATCCTAATGATGCTCCAGCTACAACAGGGAGTACTTTTCTATATATAGTTTGTTTCATTTTTACTCTCTTTTTTCTAAAAAACACTTTGTAATTGGATGTGCAAATATAAGAAAAGTTTCATCTGTTTATAATTTCTAATTTTGCCAACATCGGAATTTGGATATTTGCTATAAAATTATTCTATTAAGTTAGAGATATTTCAACAAATTTAATTAGAACCGATTTGGAGTAGATTATTTTTAATAACTTTCATTTTATTTAATATTTTATGAAAGTATTATATTTTGGATTGTAGTTTCATTCACCTTGCTCTTAGAGGTGCTATTTGATAAATTTGTACTTCTTAATTAATAAAGAAATTTGGAGTTCTGAATGGCTGAGTATAAAAAACATTTATATATGATTGTTTATCCTATTAACGCTCTTGTAGCATCACAATTAGAGCCTGATAAATTTGGTGAACATTATACTGTTGGTGGAGCAAAACATTATAGTGGAAAAGTTGTTTTTGCCGAACTTGATCCAAATTATACAAATGACAGCTGTGAAATTGAAAAATATTTAGAAATGACAGTTCCTCACGAAGATGGATCTCCTAAAAAAACAAAATTTATTAAATCATATGGTGTTCTTGCAGATATAGATATTTCAGCAATTCAAAAATTACACCTTTGTACTTCAAACGGAAAAGTTCTTACAATTGAACCAGCCGAATATACAGCGGTTAATGCACCGGGCATGATTAGAACTTACCAAGAAATAACTCCCCTTGAAAATCTAGTAATAACAACATTAGATCAAAGAGATTTTGGAAAATATATTATATCTGGTACTAAATCAAAGGGTGCTCCTAAAATCTGTTTTACTCAGGTTGAATTTAATATTGAGCACTTCCTAACAACTAATAAGCATAGTGAAATTTTCAATATAGAATTACCACGTGTTAACCCTTATAGAATGTACGATTGTATAAAAGAGTTGCAAAATATTCCTGAAAAAACAACCAAAACTGTTGGATTGGGTTCTTTGCTTCGGGATCTATCATTTAGTTATTTACGTCATGGTTTTTGGTTCTTTGGTCCAAAGGATTCTAAATTCTTCCCAATGCCTTCAATCTCAGATTTAGAGAATAAATATTATGGATGGTGGAAACACGTTAGATAAATTTGAATTTATTGCTTAAAAATAAAAACCTCCTCGAAATTTTTCGTGGAGGTTTTTTTATAAATTTTCGAGAATTAGCAGTCATATCGAATCCCAGAAGGGGATGGTCGGGGTGAGACATCTCTTGGGTTACATTAACCCACATGAACAAGATTTCTCTCTCCGTTCGAAATGACATGCATTACTTTGAACAATCTCTTGACTAGATTATATTATTTTATCAACTCGCTCAAGTTATCTATTATTGGAATATTGCATCCATTTAATTTTTCTCTTGACTGATGCCCAAGTGAGAGTAGTACAGAATCTGCTCCAATGGCTTTGGCAACTTCGCAATCGTGGAGTGTATCACCTACAAGTAGAACTTCGCCTTTTACAAATCCAAGCTCTTTAATCCATTTTAGACCATTATCTAATTTGCCTGCTGCGTAAATGTTATTTAATCCAACTAGTCGTACAAAATATTTGTTTAAATTAAAGTGAGCTACTAGTTCATCTAAGGTATCTTGCTTATAAGCAGAAAGAATTGATTGCGTAATTCCATAGCCTTGAATTTTTTTCAAGACATCTTCTGCATCAGCATAGATACCATATTGATATTTACCTGCTTCATATTCACTAATAAATTGGTGACTGATCTTTTCCCAATTCTCTGGACCAACATCATGCCCAAGAGCTCTGTAATAGTCAATTACAGGAAATGTGAAAACATCACGGTATTCATTTACTGAAATTTTAGGAAGGTTTACTTCTTCCAAAAGTTTGTTCATTATGTTTGCACAAAGTTCAACATCGTCGAATAATGTACCATTCCAATCCCAAATTACATGCTTGTAGCTTCTTATATCTTTCATAAACTCTATAGTATTAGATTGCAAAAAATGAATCTGAAAATACAATTTTAAAACTAGAAGCCCAACTTTTTCAAAAATTGGGCTTCATATTAATCTTAAAATTTGATAGAGCAAATGTTATTTCTCTTTTCGACCCTTTATGTGCTTGGCCAAGAATTTTTCAACTTCTTGGTAATATTCAATTCTATTCTCTTCTTTTTTGAAGCCATGACCCTCATCATCTTTAATAATATATTTAACTTCAACACCAATATCAGTCAATTTTTTAACAAAATTATTAACAGAGCTTAATTCAATTTTAGAATCATTTGCACCGTGTGCAATGAGAACTGGTGCGTTGATTTTCTCAACATTATAAAATGGTGAATTAGCATTGAGGATAGTGGAATCACGAACTGGATCGCCAATCATTTCATAAAGCATTTCCTGAAACGGAGTCCATGTTGGAGGGATTGTTTCCAAGAATGAAGTAATATCAGAAATTCCAGATTGACTAATTCCACACTTATAAAGATCAGGAGTTTTTGCTAATCCCTGAAGTGCAACATATCCACCAAATGAACTTCCCATAATTGCAATTCTTTTGGGATTAACTATACCTTGTTTTATTAACCAGTTAACGCCATCGGTAACATCGTCTTGCATTTTTCCGCCCCATTCTTTAAAACCTTTTTCCCAGAATTTTTTTCCGTAGCCCACAGATCCTCTGTAATTAACTTGCAGAACTGCATAGCCTCTGTTTGCAAGGAATTGTACAGTTTTATTGAATCCCCATTTATCTCGGTGCCAGGGGCCTCCATGTGCTAAAACAACTGCTGGAAGATTTTTCATAATCTTCATTTGGGGAAGTGTTATATATCCATTAATTGTTAGACCATCTCTTGATTGAAATCTGATTGGTTTCATTCTGGAAAATTCATAATTTTCTAGCCAAGGTGAAATGTCTGAAATTTTCTTAAGAGAATCATTATCAGCATTGTATAAATAGTATGCGCCATAAGATTTATCCGAAGAAGCTTTAATTATATATTTGCTCTCTTCATAGTCAGAACCAACGTTATTTAATTCCATATTTGGAATTTTTCGTTCA
>CBDUTO010000024.1:0-41035 GCA_965370315.1 uncultured Melioribacteraceae bacterium | reverse complement strand
TGAGTAAATATAATGGTATGATGCAAAAGCAATCTGAAAACTATCTTGGTCTTAAATCAACAGCCTCCGATGTTATAAATCTACTAGTTGCCGATTTCGGAAACAAACTACTTCCAACAGCAAAAGAAGGAACAAAAACATTTATCCAAGCCATAGAATCATTAAGAGAAAATTTAGATGAAATTGTCTCCACAACACTTACGGTAGTTAGAGTAATGGCACCAGCAATTACAGCACTCGTTACATACCATGCAGTAATACTTGCAACAGCAAAAGCAAAAGCCGCATACACATCAATAACTGCAACAATGGCAGTAGTGCAAAAACTCTGGACAGTTGCAACAACCGGCTCAACAATTGCCCAAATAGGCTTAAACAAAGCAATGATGATGAATCCAATAGGTGCAGTCATAACCCTAGTAGTTGGTCTCGTGGCTGTCCTTGGAGAGCTAACAAATTGGTTCGGCTTAACATCCGATGCTACCGATGAAAACACAGAAGCAAACCAAGAAAATGCCCAATCTCTCAACAGTTCAGCTGATGCAACTTCACGCCTTGCAAAAAATCTTGAAGATGTAAAAAACATATACAACGGTCTAAACGATGCACAACTTCGTCAAGGTATTATACAACTAAATAAACTAATTTCAGATACATCTCATTCTGAAGCAGCAATAGCACAATACAAACAACACAAAACTGCAATGCAAGAAATGCTCCAAGAAAATATTGCACTAGCAAACCTTTCACTAAAAGCAAAAGCTGAAGGTCAAGCAAAGGAACTTGAAGATCTAGAAATTCAAATAAAAGAACTTCGCAACAAATGGGTCGATAATGCTCAAGCACAAAACAAAATAGACCAAATTGCAAAAGCCGAACGTGAAAAAATCATCAACAAATATCAAGCACGTGAAAAACGTAAAATTGCAAAACATGCTAAAGATATTCAAAAACTCCAAATCGATTTAATGGAAGAAGGTCAAGCAAAAGAACTCGCAAAACTCAAAAACAAACTCGACAAACAAATAGCATCACATAAAACGGATTATCAAAAAAACAAACTTCTTAGAAAAAAATATGACCAAGATGTTGCAGAGATAAAAGAAAAATATCGTCAAAAGGAAGTAGCAGAAAATATTAAACAAAACGACAAACTAATAAAGCACGCTGCTAAAATTCAGAATCTTAAAATCGATTTATTAGAAGATGGTCAAGAAAAAGAAATTGCAAAACTCAACCTAAAATATCAAAAACAGTATCTAAAAGAATACAATAACTTTGCACAACTAATTATTCTTAATCGACAATATCAATTAGAAAAAGAAGCAATAACCAAAAAATTCACAGATGCCGAAGTCGCAAAAACTCAAGCTGCAATCCAAAAACAGAAACAACAATATCAACAATTCTTCCAATCATTTGGTAACATCCTAACAGATGCACTTTTACATGAACAACAATACTCAAATGCACAAGTTCAAATGCAAAAAGATAGGCATCAAAAAGAATTGCAAGCACTTAAAGATAGCCTAGCCAAAGGAGAAATTACACAAAAAGAGTACGACCTAAAACGTCGTATTGCAGTAGAAGATCAAACGTTATACTTAAAAAATGTTGATAAAGACCGTCAGACATTTACACAAAACATAGCAGATGCAACATATAAAAAACTAATAAGCATGGGTGCAGAATATCTAATATCCTACGGTGCTCAAAAATTTTCAGAACTAATGCTGGAACAATCAACCGAAACAGCAAAAACAGCCATTGCACAAGAAGGCACACTCGCACGCATTGCACTCGCTGGTCTAGAAATGGTCAAAAAACTTGCACTTGCAGCTGCATCAGTCCTAGCTGCAATTGCCGAAGGAATTGCTTATCTATTTGCAACAATGGGTCCATTTGCACTTGCAGCAATTCCTGCAATGGTCGGTGGTGTTTACGCACTTTGGAATGGAATAAAATCAGCACTCGGTTTCCGAGAAGGAGGTCATACCGGCTATGGAAATCCAAACGATGTTGCCGGTGTTGTTCACAAAAACGAACATGTTTTTGAATCAGAACTTGTCTCAAAAGAGCCAGACCAATATGCAATTTTACACAAAATGCTTCGTAGTGGTATATCACTATCTCAAATATTCAGCTCACTTACACAGCAACTTGCTCCACCAATAGTTACACCACAATACGCACTAGCTGGAGTCAGTTTAGCAACTCCGACCATTTCAGTTAATTCAAGCTCAAATCAATCAATGGGAAAAATTGAAAGCCTTCTAATGAGTATGGATAAAAGATTAAAGAATTTAGAATCAAATCCAACAGTTGAGGAGATCAAAATTATTGGTGAAATGGAAATCAAAAATAAAGTAATTTATATCGCTTTCAAAAAAGAAGAAAAACTCCAAAAGAACAGGGGGATAGATGTCAACAAGTAGATTTATTCAAGGTGAAAGCTACCCAGTATTGAAAAGATATAATGATTCAAATTCACTTCAAGATACAGTTAATTTGCCTCATGTAGCAGCTACAGATAATTCCTTTGTGAAACAATGGTTTGCACCTTACCCAGCTAATGAAGTACGTCACCATGAAATTTTGGGAGGGTATACTGTTGAAGACTCAGCAATTGGACATATATTCAACTGTACTATATATTACAAAACCATCGAAACAGAAACTCTGAAAGATATTCTTAACTGTATAATCCTAGCTCAAAGAAGTGGATATTTAAGAATCACACCACACTATGATTTAACACTTAGTTATAAAGTCGTTTATTTGGGAGATGTAAATATCGAAACTAAGACCAGATGGCTTCACAATATTGAGCTAAATTTTAAGGGCATGGACATCATAACAAACTTAAACCTAACCATTCCAGTAACAGCTAGTTAGCAATAAATTACAAATTTTTGACAAAATGGCAAAGGTGTGAAACGATAACTTTTGATCAATTATCGCTTCACTAAAAAGTGGATTATCGCTTCACCTTACATTTGTTGTTAAGTGAAACGATATCAACAGGACAACACTTCGAATTTTGCCTCTAATCGCATAGCTCACAGGACAACATTTCTATAGCTCACATGACAAAATTATTAATATATTGCTTTAAATTTTGCCATAATGTCATACCGTTGTTATATTGGGAATGACAACAATTTATTTAACAAGCATGAGGGAATCATGGAAGAAATTAAAACTGGGGATGTGGTTAAACTTAAGTCTGGCGGTCCAGAAATGACTGTAACTTGGATTGATACAAGTGGGACTGAAACGAAAGCAAGTGTCGCATGGTTTGGAGTGGATGGGAAAGTTGATCATAATCAGTTCCCCTTGAAAGCATTAGATAAAATTAGTTAAATTATAACTCCCTCAAATAAATCTGAGGGAGTTACACCTTCTAGTAATTCATAATTAGCAATTCTTTTGCTCTTGGTTTTTCGGTTCTTTTACTTTGTCTGGTAAATCCAGGGGTTAGTTTAAACCAAAAGAGCGAATCTAATGATTCGCTCTTTTGGATACTTTTGTAATATTTTACTTCTACTTTGTTAACAATAACTTAATCGTCTTTCTTTCAGTATTAGTAATAATTTGTGAAAAATATACTCCTGATGGCAGGTTGTTTGCATCAAAAGAAATTTTATATGTACCAGCATTAACATTTCCATTTGTCAGGGTAGCAACAAGATTTCCAATTACATCATATATTTTAATTAATACATGCGAGCTCTCTTTAATTTGGTATTCAAGAGTTGTAGTAGGATTAAATGGATTTGGGTATGCCGAAATTAAATTATAAGTCACTGGATTATTAGAATTTTCAACTGAAGTAATAGATTTTGTAGAAAAATAGATTGTTTCTGTTTTCCCGTAACTATAGCCATCTGTTGCAGTGATTCCATCTTTTAGAACTATTGAGTAAGTTTTATTCTCTTCCAATGGACTGGTAGGATAAAACTCAATTATTCCCTCAGAATATCCATCTGTACTTACTCTAATTTCCACAGCATTTTCTTCATCATCGAGAAAAAGTACATTGCCACCAAGTGAGGATGAATTTAAATATCCATCAAACTGAACCATTACTGCAACATCAGTTTCAATATCAATATCGCCATCTTTTGGATAATTAGCGATTAGTGATAAATTGTCACTAGCTTTTGTTACAAAGTTCAAGTTAACATCCTGTGTGAAAGGAACATCCCAATTACTCATTGCAGACTTATCAATCTTTATAGTATAATTAGTTTTTTTAGCTAAAGCAGTAGCTGGAGTATAGTAAATAATTCTACCATCATCATTCCAACTAGTTGTTCCAAAAGTAGCGGGGGTAATTGAAAATGCTGTTTCAACAGAGCTTTCATTCATTGGATGAGAAAACTTAATTGAAATTTGTTTAGATAAGTATGCACTATCAACTTCAGCATTCGGATATGTTAAAACAACTTCTGGAGAAGCAGTTATATCGAGAAGTTTAGCAGAAGTTAATTCTCGTATAGTTTCCATTCTATTAATCATTTGCGTACCTGGGCAAGCAGTTCCACCACCACTCTGTCCGTGTCCTGTAATGTTGTCGTTAACTCTTGCAATGGCGTTGTGGTAACTTTCGCCAACAGGATTAATTGAATACTTATCGGATAAAAATGCTGAGATTGAGGCAATTTTATTTAATCCCAAATCACTAGGAATTGCAGAAACATAATTTCCAATAAAACAAATACCAGCAGTA
Organism: uncultured Melioribacteraceae bacterium; assembly: GCA_965370315.1. Taxonomy (GTDB): domain Bacteria; phylum Bacteroidota; class Ignavibacteria; order Ignavibacteriales; family Melioribacteraceae; genus 1-14-2-50-31-20. Next base: position 36,303 of record CBDUTO010000024.1, on the reverse strand, counting down.
TTGCTATTCTTTGCAGAATTATGTGCACCCAATACATTTTCGTTAGTTGCACTTTGCCAAGCTCTACCTTTATATAATACTCCATTTGGATCTACCAACCAATTGTAGCCGATATCATCCCATCCGTTTCCATTTACGTGATAACTCCAATAAGCCAAAACAATTGCACCGTAATCTGTAGCAACAGTATTACCAGCACTGTGATGAATTATAAGGTGCGTAACGTCTGTTAAATTACGAGAGCTAACATGTTCGTTCTGTGGGCATCCCCAATCTTTTCTACTTACAAATTCTGGTCGTTCAATTCCTTCAAGTGTTTTATTTAAATGAGATTGTTCGATTCTTGTATCAATTTTACTTTTATCAGTTTTACCTGGACTAATAAAACTGAAAGTTAAATCATCTAGATTTGGGAGTACATTAGTTCTAAATTGCATGTACTTCATTTTTTTATCGAAGAAAGCTAATGTACCTAAATATTTATATGCAATCTTTCCAGCGTCATCATCATTTTCAATTAGTTGCCAGTCACTCCAGTTATCTCCATTCTCTGAAACACGTATATAAAAGTGTGTATCATCAATTTCATTAGAGAGTGTAGCATTTAATCCGATAGCAATAAAAGGCTCTGGATTCTGAATAGGAATTTCAATTACTTCTGATAAAAATTCAGAAGGTTCTGCTTGTAATAGATTTCCGAGGGGATGATACTCAATTTTTTCATGTTGTACTGCTTGACCATAAGTAGTAATAGCAAGAACAAATAAAAAAACTGTTAGTAAAATTTTAGTTTGGTAATGTAATATCACATTAAACTCCAATTGATTATGTTTCTGTAAAAATAATATTAAGTGCTTCTCATTTTAAACGAATGTTAGAAATCTGTTATGTAAATTAGATTGTTCAACTACAAAAAGGGTTCCAACTAACAAATTCTTTGTTTTGAATTAACCCGAGTTTGTTTATTCTTCAAGTTTAACACTTAACTTAAAATATAGTTTCACAAGTTATTAAAATAAATCTAATAACTAAAATTATATTCCAATAAGAATGAATTAAGGGGTGGGTAAAAATTTTACCCCCAATTAGATAATAAAAGGGGGTAAATAGGGTGCTAATTTATTTAACTATTGTCATCCAATTAAATTTATCTTCTTTTCTACCATACTGAATATCTGTAAGTTCTTTATAGAGTTTTGTTCCAAGTTCTCCTGCTTGCTCACTATTAAAGTCTAATATTGTATCATTAAATTTGAGCTTACTAATTGAAGAAATAACAGCAGCCGTTCCAGTTCCAAAAAGCTCAACAACATCTCCGTCATTGTATCTATTCACTATTTCATTAATAGGAATATCTCTTTCATTTACATTGTAACCCCAGTCTCTTAGTATTTCTAGAACTGACATTCTCGTTATTCCACGAAGAATAGTCCCTGATAATCTCGGAGTTGCAACTTCATCTTTGAATTGAACAAACATATTCATGGTTCCAACTTCTTCAATATACTTTCGCTCTATTGCATCAAGGTATAGTACTTGCGTATATCCTTCTTTTAAGGCTTCTCTTTGTGCATAAAGAGAGGCAGCATAGTTCCCTGCAGTTTTGCACTCCCCAACACCTCCTTTAACTGCTCTAACATATTTGTCAGTTACAATTATTGGAACTGGTTTAAAACCTTGTGGATAGTATGGTCCAACCGGACTTAAAAGAATTATAAATTTGTAATGCTCACCTGGTTTAACACCAATAAATGGATCAATAGCAAACATGTAGGGTCTAATATATAATGAGTGATCTGGTTTATCTGGCACCCAATCCTTCTCAATTTTAAGTAATTCCATTAAGCCATTTAAAGCAAAATCAATATCAACTTCTGGAATGCACATTTTCTCAGCAGAACGATTTAGACGTTCAAAGTTTTTTCTTGGTCGGAATAGTGCTATCTCTCCATCAGGCTGTTTATAAGCTTTCAATCCTTCAAAAATCGATTGCCCATAATGGATTACAGAAGCTGCTGGACTCAAACTCAAATCGGAATGCTTTTTAATTTTAGCATCCTGCCAACCACCCTCAGATTCGATGTATTCCATTTCAAGTAGATGGGTCGTAAATGTTCTTCCAAATATTAGTTCTTCTGGCATCTCGTCTTTTCCATCCGAGTCACTTAAATCAAAAATTAGTTTACTCATTATATAATACCTTTATCAATTAAATTTTCAAGAACAAATATCTTAAAAATTACTTAGAATATAAATTTAATAATAATAATTTTTAAGATTTAGGCAGTTAAATTTGGATTAAAGGCGAAATATGATAGACTTTCTTTCGTTTTTTTTTTATTAGATTTACAACATGATTAGAAAACTGGTTGAAAAAATTGGGGAAAAGACGATTAACTTTTTTGCAGAAGTAGGGCAGATTAGCCAATTGTTTTTTTCAATTTTAAGATTTACTCCAAAACTTATCAAAAATAGAAAATTGCTTTTATTTCAAATGGAGCATATTGGAGTTAACTCATTGCCTCTTGTAATAATTATAGCTGTTTTTACTGGAGCTGTATCTGCATGGCAAGCTGCATACCAATTAAAAGGAATTGCGCCAATTTCATTTTTGGGAACAGCAACTAGCAGAGCAATTATTACAGAGCTTGGACCAGTTTTAACTGCCATTATAATTGCTGGACGTGTTGGTGCTTCAATTGCTGCAGAACTTGGTTCAATGAAAGTGACCGAGCAGATTGATGCTCTCGAAACAATGGGAATTAGTCCTGTTCGTTATTTAGCTATGCCAAGATTTTATGCGTCAATTCTGATGATGCCAATATTAATTGTATTTGCTAACGTAATTGCGGTTGCAGGAGCTTATTTTATTTCTAACTATTTTTTGGATGTTTCATACTCAGTATTTTTCGACTCAGTTAAGAGGTACTTTCTAATTAGTGATTTTCTTTTTGGAATGGTAAAAGGTGTTGTTTTTGGTGGCATTACATCTTTACTTGGATGTCATATTGGTTTTAGAACAATTGGAGGTGCCGAAGGGGTTGGGCTATCCACAATCCGTTCATTTGTACTTTCTGCGGCACTAATTCTAATTTTGGATTACATCCTTTGGTCTCTTGTCTTTTAAAGTTTTTCCATTTAACTTTTTAAGTTGAATTTTTTAAAATAACAATGATATATAAATTGAAAAAAAGACTCTTTGATGTATTCTTTGCTTTAATTTTGCTTCCTGCAATCTTACCTCTTATACTACTTTTTGCTGGAATTCTTTTCTCAATTGATTGGCAGAAACCATTCTTTACTCAAGAGCGTGGCATTACTCTAACTAAGTTTCGTTTTAAAATTTATAAACTTCGCACAATTAGAGTAAGGGATGAGAGAGCTAAAATTGGGAATACTCAAAAGAGTATCTTTTTCAAATCGCATCATAAAGAGAATATTTCCAATTTTGGAAGTTGGTTAAGAAAAACTGGACTTGATGAACTGCCTCAAATATATAATGTATTAAAAGGTGAAATGAGTTTTGTTGGGCCTCGTCCTTTTATGATATCAGACTTAAAACTACTAAAGAAGAATGATTGGGAATATTATAAGCTAAGGGATAGTTTCAATTCTAAACCAGGCATTACAGGATTATGGCAGATATTTTGCATTAGAGAAGAGGGAGCAAAAAATTTAATTGCTCTGGAAAAAATTTATGAAGATATGAAATCATTTAAATATGATTTGAAAATACTAGCCTACACTGTGCCAGTAGTTATTGCTGCAAATAATGCTGATGCAATATTCTCTGGGACTTCCTTTCCAATTGACAATTCAAGCAAAACAGAGATTGATTTTGTTTTTCAAAAAAAATCTTCGAAACAAAATATTGAGGATGAATATTCACTTCGTATTAACGGTGTGGGGTGGATTGATACTGATGCACTAACTAATAAACTCCCAAAAGAATCTGGTCTAAAATTTATTAAAATAAATTCTGATGTTAAAAAAGTAGTTTAACTTCCGTATGCTTTTTTCTTAAAAGAATCTTCACCTTACATAGAAAATAATTTTTCAAAAAATTTTGTTTAATAAATATTCTTGATTAAGTTTTATTAAGTCAATAAGTTTTTTATGTATTTTGGAATTAGTTAAGCAGTTAAACTTTTTTGAGTATTGAGTTGATTAACAAAAATTTTATTTATTTAAATCAAATAGATCAAAAATTCACACCCATTCTTTCAAACTTCCTAAGAAGAAAAATCAATAATTATATAAATGATAGAATAGAGATAATTAATTCTCATTTTATTAAATCTAGTTAATTATTAAACAAACTAAAACTATGGAGAAACTATGTCAGAGTACGTAAGAAGTCTAATGGAAGATGTAAAGGCAAAAAATCCGAGTCAACCGGAATTCCATCAAGCTGTAGAAGAAGTTGTTGAATCACTTGATGCAGTTATGGAAAAACACCCAGAGTACCGTGCAGCTAAAGTGCTAGAAAGAATTATTGAACCTGAAAGAGTAATAATGTTTAGAGTTCCTTGGGTTGATGATGAAGGTGAAGTTCAAGTTAATAGAGGATTCAGAATTGAAATGAATTCTGCTATAGGACCTTACAAAGGTGGTTTAAGATTTCACCCTTCAGTAAATCTTGGAATATTAAAGTTTTTAGCTTTCGAGCAAGTATTCAAAAATAGTTTAACAACGCTGCCAATGGGTGGTGGAAAGGGTGGATCAGATTTTGATCCTAAAGGGAAAAGCGATCTTGAAGTTATGAGATTTACTCAAAGTTTCATGAGTGAACTATTCCGTCACATAGGGCCAAATACAGATGTTCCAGCTGGTGATATTGGTGTTGGTGGAAGAGAAATCGGTTTTATGTTTGGACAGTACAAAAAATTAAAAAATGAATTTGCTGGAATCCTTACTGGTAAAGGCTTAAACTGGGGCGGATCTCTTATTAGACCAGAAGCTACTGGTTACGGTACTGTTTATTTTGCTGCCGAAATGTTAGCAACAAGAAGTGATTCATTGGAAGGAAAAGTATGTTTGGTTTCAGGAAGTGGTAACGTCGCTCAGTATACAATTGAAAAAGTTCTTGAACTTGGTGGAAAAGTACTTACTGTTTCTGATTCTTCCGGTTACATATATGATGATGAAGGTATTAATGCTGATAAACTGGCATATATTATGGAATTGAAAAATGTTAAGAGAGGTAGAATTAAAGAGTATGCTGATAGATACACAAATTCAGTATTTACTCCACTTGATGCTACAGCAGATTATAATCCATTATGGAATCACAAAGCAGATTGTGCATTCCCGAGTGCAACTCAAAATGAAATTAATGGCAAAGATGCACAAAACCTACTGGACAATGGTGTTTTCGTTGTTAGTGAAGGTGCAAATATGCCAACCGTAATAGAAGGAGTTAATCTATTTGTAGATAGTAAAATTCTATACGGTCCTGGAAAAGCTGCAAACGCTGGTGGTGTTGCTGTATCTGGATTAGAAATGGCTCAAAACAGTATGAGATACAGCTGGACTCGTGAAGAAGTTGATACCAGATTAAAAATGATTATGAAAGATATACATACTACATGTGTTGCTACTGCTGATAAATATGGTGCTCAAGGTAATTATGTATTAGGTGCAAACATTGGTGGTTTCGTAAAAATTGCTGATTCAATGTTAGATCAAGGAGTTGTTTAGCCTGTTGCAAAATAATTTTCATTCATTTAACCCCCAATTATTTGGGGGTTTTTTATTCCTCTTTTTGACTAAAAAATAATTTTACTTTATCTTTTGGTAGTTGTGATTTTCAATTTCGAAATATTCTAATTAAAATATGTTACTAAAATCATTAAAATTTGATAAAGAGCTACTGCAGCAGAGCAAGGAAGAAAAATTTCAAGATTTTCATAATCTTATGTCACACCGTATTCATGACATTATTCTTGTTTCAAGTATGTATGATTTCTATCTTTTTGAAGAAGATGGAAGACTTTACGAATTAATAAGAAAAGAGTATCAAGGACTTAATTTAAGTCATAGCCCTGAGTTGGTACATGTTTCTAGTGGTGAAGAGGCAATAAAGCTGGCAAAAAACGAGAATAGATTTAACCTTATTATTACTACACTACACGTTGAAGATATGCCTGCCAGTAAATTTGCGAGAAGAATTAAAAAACTAAACTTGAATATTCATGTTGCATTGCTTGGCTATAACAATAGTGAGTTTAGGGAAATAATTAGAAGCAAAGAAGTGGAGGCATTTGATAAAACATTTATGTGGCTAGGAGATTTCAGAATAGTATTTGGAATCATTAAATATTTTGAAGATCGAATGAATGTTGAATCCGACATTAGTCGCGTTGGTGTACAAGTAATTATTTTGATTGAAGATAGTGTTCGGTTTTATTCTTCATATTTACCATTAATATATTCAGAAGTTGTTAAACAAGCACAACGCCTTGTGGGAGAGGGAATAAATCTTTCTCATAAATTTTTAAAAATGCGTGCGCGCCCAAAAATTCTTTTGTGCTCTAATTATGAAGAAGCATGGAATTATTTCAAGAAGTATGAAAATTATGTGTTAGGAGTTATTTCAGATATTGATTTTCAAAAAGGGGGTGTACTAAATAAACGAGCTGGGTTACTATTTACTAAGCGAATAAAAAAGCTCCATCCAGACTTACCTGTTTTACTCCAATCAAATAATAAAGAGAATGAGAAATACGTATCAGAACTAGGAATTTCATTTATTTATAAAAAATCATCAACCTTGCTTGATGAGCTACGAAAGTTCATGAATGAGCAATTTTCGTTTGGAGACTTTATTTTTAGGTTACCAAATGGGGATGAAGTAGCACGTGCATCAAACATAACTCAATTAGCTGAGAGGCTTGCTGATGTTCCAGAAGAGAGCATTGCTTATCACACATCTCGGAACCATTTCTCAAGTTGGCTAAAATCACGTACAGATTTTTGGTTGGCCTATAGGCTTCGTCCGCGTAAAATAAATCAATATAGTTCAATTGATGCACTTAGAAAAGATGTTATAGAATCAATAGATATTTATAACAGAGAGAGACAGCAGGGAATTATTTCTGATTTTGATCGTAAGACATTTAATAAATTAAGTTATTTTGCTAGAATTGGTGGTGGATCTATTGGAGGAAAGGCACGTGGGCTTGGATTTTTCAGTAGCTTGTTAAGCAACTTCAATATTAATAGTAGATTAAAAGATGTAGAAATATTTGTTCCTGCAACACTTGTTTTAGCCACAGACATTTTTGACCAGTTCATGGAAGAAAATAACTTAACAAACTTTGCTTTAAACTGTGAAGATGATGAAGAGATTAGAAAAGCTTTTATTGAAGCTCCAACATTTCCATATAAAGCCATTAAGAATTTAATTAGATTCTTAATTATAATAGATGAGCCTCTGGCGATTCGTTCATCCAGTTTATTAGAAGATTCGCAAGGGCAACCATTTGCTGGTGTTTATGATACTTTGATGTTACCAAACAACCATGAAAGTCAAGAAATAAGATTGATGCGATTGGTAAATGCAATAAAACAAGTCTATGCATCAATATATTATCAAAGAGCCAAGCAGTATATTAAGGTTACTTCATACCATCTTGAAGAAGAGAAAATGGCTGTTATTATTCAAAAAATGGTTGGAGCTGTACATAATCAAAAATTTTATCCAGAGTTTTCTGGAATGGCAAAGTCATACAACTTTTATCCTGTAAAACCACTTAAATCTGATGAGGGAACTGTTTCGGTGGCATTTGGATTAGGTAAAACAATTGTTGAAGGTGGAAGCTCTGTGAGCTTTAGTCCAAAGCATCCAAAGCATATTTTACAGCATTCTGTTATTAAAGATGTTTTAGAATATGGACAGAAAAAATACTTTGCTATTGATATGCAGCAAAGAGATGAAGTTATTCTAACTGAAGATGATATTATTAAGCAACATGATGTGCATGATGCTGAAAAAGATGGGACATTATCGCATGTTGGATCTACCTATTCTGCACAGAATAATGCAATATATGATGGCACTTCAAGAGATGGATTAAAACTCTTTACGCTTGCCCCACTATTAAAATACAAAACAATTCAACTTCCAGAAATTTTAGATACGCTTCTCAAAATGGGAAGTTGGGGTATGAGTACTCCAGTTGAAATTGAGTTTGCTGTTAATTTATCTACTCCTAATAAAAAACCAAAAGAGTTTGGCGTTGTGCAGATGAGGCCCTTAGTTGTTGATACTGAACTTGAAGAACTCGATATTGAAGGATATAAAAATAATGAGTTAATCTGTGCATCAAATAGTGCTTTAGGAAATGGAGTAAACAAAAAAATCACAGATATTGTTTTTGTAGATATTAATAAATTCGACCGTGCAAAGAGTAGGGAAGTAGCAAAAGAGATAGCTTACTTTAATGGAAAGTTAACTATGAAAAAAAGAAATTATTTACTCATAGGTCTTGGAAGATGGGGAACTCTAGACTCATGGCTTGGCATACCAATAAACTGGGAACAAATATCTGGAGCTAAAGCAATAGTGGAAAGTAACTTTGAGGATTTTGATGTTGAACCATCGCAAGGCTCTCATTTCTTCCAAAATTTAACATCATTTAAAGTTGGTTACTTTTCTGTTAATAGCCACAAAGGTAACGGATTTATTGACTGGGATTGGTTATTAGGACAAAATATTGTTGAAGAAAAAAGTGTAGCAAAACATATAGAATTAGATTCTCCCATTATAATAAAGATTAATGGAAGAGATAATAAAGGGATAATTATTAAACCAGAAATTGATTAGTTGATATATGTGGGGAAAATCATGAAAAGATTAAAACTAATATTATTTGTAATTCCTTTCCTATTTGCAAGTTCTTGTAATGAATCAACAACAGAGACAATTCCAGCAGAATTAGTAAATACATTATGGGTGTTAGAATCATTTGAAGTTAATGGAAGAATTGATTCGCCTCCCTCTGATCAAGCTTATGAGATTCAGTTTAATGAAGATAATAAGTTTGATGGAACTAGCGATTGTAATACTATATCAGGCATATATAGTTTGAAATTAAATATTATAACTATGGATAGCATGATTACCACCGAAATTTATTGTGGCAAAGAATCAATGGATTATAGGTTTTTTGAAGCTTTAAATGGGGCAAAAACTTATGAAATTGGAAGAAACGAACTATCTATTTACTACGAAATAAATTCAAAACTAAATTTTGTAGCTAATTAATCCCTAAAATTTCAACAAGAATATCCGATGATAAACTCTAAAATAAAGTAGTAATTATTAAGGATTTTTCTTGCTTAAATTTACAATTGGTAATATGTTTAATTAATAAATAAGTAGGAAAAATTAAATTAAATAATGGAGTTAATATGTCAGAGTATTTAGAAAATCTTGTGGCAGATGTTAAGGCAAAAAACCCAAGTGAACCAGAGTTTCATCAAGCCGTAGAAGAAGTTGTTGCATCATTAGAAGTAGTATTAGAGAGGCATCCAGAGTATAGAGCCAATAAAATATTGGAAAGATTAGTTGAACCTGAAAGAGTAATTATGTTCCGTGTGGCTTGGGTAAATGATAGAGGCGAAGTACAAATAAATCGAGGTTACAGAATTCAGATGAATTCAGCAATTGGACCTTACAAAGGAGGTTTAAGATTTCACCCTTCTGTAACTCTTGGAATATTAAAGTTTTTAGCGTTTGAACAAGTATTCAAAAATAGTTTAACTACACTACCTATGGGTGGCGGTAAAGGTGGCTCTGACTTTGACCCTAAAGGAAAATCTGATACAGAAATAATGAAATTCTGCCAAAGTTTCATGTCAGAACTACAACGTCATATTGGTCCCAATACAGATGTACCTGCAGGTGATATTGGTGTTGGCGGTAGAGAAATTGGATACCTCTATGGACAGTATAAAAAACTTAAGAATGAATTTACTGGCGTTTTAACTGGTAAAGGTCAAAACTGGGGTGGGTCTTTAATTAGACCAGAAGCTACAGGTTTTGGAGTTGTTTACTTTGCAGAAGAGATGTTAAAAACAAAAGGAACTTCTTTTGAAGGGAAAAAAGTTGCTGTTTCTGGATTCGGGAATGTTTCATGGGGAGTGGTTCAAAAAGTAAATGAATTAGGTGGAAAAGTAGTTACTCTTTCTGGACCAGACGGTTACATTTATGATCCAGACGGCATTACTGGTGATAAAGTAGATTACATGCTTACATTAAGATTAAGCAACAAAGATGCTATTGAAGATTATGCAGCCAAGTATAATGTTGAATTCTTCCCGGGCAAAAAACCATGGGAAGTTGCTGTTGATATTGCAATTCCTTCTGCAACACAAAATGAAATTTATCCTGAAGATGCAGAACTGTTACTTAAAAATGGTTGCACGTGCGTATGCGAGGCAGCAAACATGCCAACTACAAATGAAGCAGTTGAAGTATTCCAAAATGCTGGAATATTATTTGCACCAGGCAAAGCTGCTAATGCTGGTGGTGTTGCAGTTTCTGGATTAGAAATGGCACAGAACAGTATGAGATACGGCTGGACTTCTGAAGAAGTAGATAGCAGATTAAAAATGATTATGAAAGATATACATACAACATGTGTTAATACTGCAAAAAAATATGGTGTACCTGGTAATTATGTATTTGGTGCAAACATTGGAGGTTTTATAAAAGTTGCAGATTCAATGTTAGATCAAGGTGTAGTTTAATTCTTTCGATTGTAGATGTGAGGTATACCTTACATCTACAATCAATTAATTAGTTGTCTATTTTAAATTGTTCTACTCTGTTAATTAGTTCCTCTTTTTCCAAAACAAATATTGAGTAATAATGACACCACAGACCATCAAATTCGATAAAAAACTCTTACAGCAAAGCAAACTTGAAAAATTCCAAGATTTTCACAATTTGATGTCTTTCAGAATACATGATATAATTCTTGTTTCAAGTATGTACGATTTTTATCTATTTGAAGAAGATGGAAGACTTTATGAATTAATTAGAAGAGAATATCAAGGATTGAATCTTAGTCATAGTCCGGAATTGGTGCATGTTTCAAGTGGAAAAGAGGCACTTAAACTTGCAAAGAGAGAAGGGCGTTTTAATCTTATTATTACAACATTGCAAGTTGAAGATATGTCCGCAGTTAAACTTGCAAAGATGTTTAAAAAATCTGAGTTAGATATTCCAATAGCTTTACTTGGTTATGATAATAACGAAATGGTTGAAGTTATTAAAAGTGAAGAATCGGAAATTTTTGATAAAGTATTTATGTGGCAAGGGGATTTCAGAATAATCTTTGGAATAATAAAATATTTTGAAGATAAAATGAATGTTGATTCCGATATAAATCGTGTTGGTGTTCAAGTAATTATTTTAGTTGAAGATAGTGTAAGATTTTATTCTTCGTATCTACCCCTTGTTTATACTGAGGTGGTAAAACAAGCTCAACGACTTACTACTGAAGGGATAAACCTATCCCATAGATTTTTGAAAATGCGTGCACGTCCTAAAATTCTTTTATGTTCCAATTATGAAGAGGCATGGGCATACTATAAAAAGTATGAAAATTATGTTCTCGGAATTATTTCTGATGTTGATTTCAAAAAAGGTGGGAAGCAAAACAAGCGTGCCGGTTTACTTTTTGCAAAACGTGTTAAAAGTCTGCGTCCAGATTTACCAGTTTTATTGCAATCTAATGTGAAAAAGAATGAAAAATATGCAACTGAATTAGGTGCTTCTTTTATTTACAAGAGTTCATCAACGTTGCTGGATGATCTTAGAAAGTTTATGAATGAACAATTTTCGTTTGGTGATTTTGTTTTTAGATTACCAGATGGGGAAGAAGTTGGAAGAGCTTCGAACTTAAGTCAACTTGCTGATAGACTAGAAGATGTTCCAGAAGAGAGTATTGCATATCATTCGTCTCGAAACCATTTCTCAAGTTGGTTAAAGTCTCGAACTGATTTTTGGTTGGCATATAAACTTCGCCCTGCCAAAGTGGATCATTATCGTTCCATTGATGCTCTAAGAGAGGATCTAATTGATGCAATACATGGCTATAATAAAGAGAGACAACGTGGAGTAATCTCTGACTTTGATAGTAATACTTTTAATAGGTTGAGTTTCTTTGCAAGAATTGGTGGGGGTTCAATTGGAGGTAAAGCAAGAGGACTAGGATTCTTTAGTAGTTTGTTGAGTAATTTTAATATTAACAATAAATTCAAAGACGTTGAAATATTTGTTCCAACATCGATTGTGCTTGCAACGGATATCTTCGATCAGTTTATGGAAGAGAACGATCTAACTAATTTTGCATTACAATGTGAAAATGATGATGAGATTAGGAAGGCATTTATTGATGCACCAAAATTTCCTTATCGTGCTTTAAAAAGCTTAGTACGATTTCTGATTTTAATTAATGAGCCATTAGCTGTTCGTTCATCAAGTTTGTTGGAAGACTCGCAAGGGCAACCGTTTGCTGGTGTGTATGATACTTTGATGTTGCCCAACGACCATGAAAATCCTGAAATTAGATTACGAAGATTAGTAATAGCTATTAAACAAGTATACGCATCAATCTATTTTCAAAGAGCAAAGCAGTATATTAGTGTAACTTCCTATCGTCTTGAAGAAGAAAAAATGGCAGTACTTATTCAAGAAATGGTTGGAGCAGTTCACAATGATAAATTCTATCCAGAAATATCTGGAGTTGCAAAATCATATAACTTTTATCCCGTTGAACCTTTAAAACCAGCTGATGGAATAGTCTCGGCAGCTTTTGGACTTGGTAAAACAGTTGTTGAAGGTGGAAATGTTATAAGATTCTGTCCAAAATATCCTCAGAACATGTTACAGTATACTTTGGTAGATGATATTCTCAAGTATAATCAAAATCATTATTATGCAATTGATATGATTGACTCGGGTGAAGATACGTCGGTATTGGAAGATGATTTAGTTAAAAGACATGAGGTACATGATGCAGAAAAAGATGGAACACTTTCTCAGGTAGGTTCAACTTATTCACATTTTAATCATTCAATTTATGATGGAACATCTCGCGAAGGATTAAAGCTATTTACATTAGCACCACTGTTGAAGTATAAAACTTTCCCCCTTCCAGAGATATTAAATATGATTCTGAATATGAGCAGTTGGGGTATGGGAAATCCTGTTGAAATAGAATTTGCGGTTAATTTATCAGTTCCAAAAGGGAAGTTGAAAGAGTTTGGAGTTGTTCAAATGAGACCATTAGTTATTAGCACTGAGCTTGAGGAATTAGATACTGAAGATCACGAAGATGATGAATTAATTTGCAAATCTAATTTTGCAATGGGTAACGGAGTTAATAGTAAAATTAAAGATATAATCTTTGTTGATATTGATGAATTTGATAGAGCTAAGAGTAGAGATACTGCTGAAGATGTAGGCTATCTTAATAAGAAATTAGTAGCCCAAGATAAAAAATATCTTTTAATTGGTGTTGGAAGATGGGGTACACTAGACCCTTGGCTTGGTATTCCAATTAGTTGGGATCAAATTTCTGGCGCTAAAGCAATTGTTGAAAGTAATTTTAAAGACTTTGATGTGGAGCCTTCTCAAGGATCACATTTCTTTCAGAATTTAACTTCATTTAAAGTAGGCTATTTTACTGTAAATGAAACTAAAAAAAATGGTTTTATCGATTGGAAATGGTTGACTTCTCAAAAATTAGTTGAGACAAAAGGAGTTACAAGACATCTTGAGCTTGACTCTCCAATTACAATTAAAATAAATGGAAGAGAAAATAAAGGGGTTGTTATTAAACCTGGAATAATAAGTATAGAACAAATAGATATTTAATAATAGCTTATCGTCACGTTTATTAAATTTATTGTGTGAGGTTCTATTCTTTCAAGCCTTACAACTGATATTGTTAATTCAATTGCAGAATTATATTTTGGATTTTTTTAGGTTAAAATACTACTTACTTAATAGATATAATTTCCCATTTCAATTCTATAAAATCAAATAGATTATTTACAATGTTCTAAGTATTTTTAATAAATTTAATCATTATTCTATAAGTAAATTAACACACTTGCTTTTATTTCAAAATTATTAAAATCAATAATATCACCTTCCACAAAATTGTAAATAGTTGATAATTCAAAATCTGATTTATCTTTAGCTAAGTTGTATCTGTAACCACCACCCAACGCAATTGTGAAGTATGGTTCATAATCTGATGAGACATTATCTTTAGAATTACTTGGAGAATCATAAATATTAGCATGTAATTTTATGTAAGATAATCCAGATTTTGCTAGAGTAAAAAAGGAATAGTTGAAATTATATCTTCCCCCAACTAAAAGATTTATAGTTTTAATTGAGAAATCAATTGCCTTACTATCTACACCAATTTGAGGAATTTTGCTTGTTAAATTTGAGTATGTTGAAGACAATAAGACAGTCCATTCTGGGGTGATTGAATAATCTGCATCCAAAGAACCACTAATTCCAGTATAAGCAAGTTTTGTATAATTCCCAGATGGAAATACTACACTAAAACTAGCTCCCGCTCTAAAAGGAGACTGAGCAAAGTTAGTGGATGAAAATAATAGTCCAAGAAGTAGTGAAAGAATAATTCGATTGTTCATCTTTTTTGCGTTTTATTTTAAAAATATTATTGAAAGTAATAAAAAAAGTCAATTTAACCAATTTGCAAATTTTGTGCTTTGCTAATAGTATTTAAATCGAGTAATTTTCATAATAAAATTCTAATATTTAAGGAGAAAAAATGAGTAATCTTAAAATTGTACCAGCAGTTAGAACAGAAAATATTACTTATGCTGTGCGTGATATTATAGTATTGGCAAATGAAGTTGCTAAGACAGGTAAAGAGATGTTATACTTAAATATTGGTGATCCAAATATTTACGATTTTGAACCACCTAGAGATATGATAGAAGCAACTTATAAAGCAATGCTAGAGAACAAGAATGGCTATTCGCCTTCTTCTGGAATTAAACCAGCCGTTGATGCAATTGAGCGTGAAGCTGATAGAAAAGGGATTAAAAATATTCATGATATTTTTGTTACGACAGGTGCAAGTGAAGCAATTGAATTAGCATTGACAGCACTAGTCAATGAAGGTGATAATGTATTAACCCCTACTCCAGGTTATCCACTTTATACAGCAATTTCTAGCAAACTTCAGGCAATGGAAAATCCTTATTATTTGGATGAAGAGAATGGATGGCAACCAGACATTGAAGATATTAAAAGTAAAGTAAATGATAAAACAAAAGCTATTATTATTATAAATCCTAATAATCCAACTGGTTCAGTTGCAAGCTATGAAACATTAAAAGAGATTGTCGATTTTGCAGTTGAACATAATCTTGTGATTTTTGCTGATGAGATTTACGATAAATTATTATTTGATGATAAAAAATTAACATCAATTGCATCAATAAATCCAGATGCTTCGGTTATTACATTTGGAGGATTGTCGAAAAATTATATGGTTCCTGGATTCAGAATTGGATGGGGAATTGTAAGTGGAAGGCAAGAAATTCTTGCTGATTATATTGAAGCAATAAATAAAATGTTGCGTGCTCGTCTCTCTGCAAATCACCCTGAACAGTATGGCATTCCAGTAGCACTTGATGGAAACAATGAGCATCTAGTTATAGCAATGGAAAAATTAACTAGACGTCGTAATATGACTGTTGAAATGCTTAATGCAATTGATGGAATTTCATGTTTAAAACCTGAGGGTTCGTTTTATGCCTTCCCTTCAGTCGATATTAAAAATGAAGATAATCATTTTATTGCTGAGTTGATTAAAGAGACTGGTGTTATTGTTGTACCTGGTAGTGGATTCGGACAGAAGCCAGGCACAAAACATTTCAGAGTTGTATTTCTTCCTCAAGATGAAGTACTTGAAAAGGCTTACAAAAGTATAGGAACTTTCTATCAGAAATATAAAAATGAGTTTGAATAATTATTTCGGGCAGATTAAAGGGACTCCTTAGGGAGATCCTTTTCTGCCCTTTCTTTTATTTGTTTTTTTTTGTACTTTGTTGTCGTATTATAGGAACGATTTTTAGAATAAAATGAGGCAGCTATGTTTTTAGGAAAATCAACTATAACTATAAATCTTAAAAATTTATTTTTTTTACTCTTCATAATATCCTCATCAATTATTTCACAAGTAAATCCAGATGTAGCGTTCTACCCACTTCATGTTGGCGATACTTGGCAATACGCTGTTGAAGAGAAATTGTTGGGCGAGACAAAAATTACACATAGGTACGTAAATATTAAAGTTGTTGGAACCGAAATAATTGAGGGAAGATTATATTTTGGATTAACCAACTCAGAAATTTATGGTATTCGCTTTTTTAGAATTGATTCAACTGATGCTACTATTTGGGAATACAAAGAAGGGGTTGATTGTTTATTAGATAGTCTTTCAATGACAGAGATTAATGATTATTTTTGTTACGATTGTCATGGAAGTGTTTGGTTCAAAGGGGATACTACAAAAACTGTTTTTAGTATCCAGAGAAATGTTAAAGCATTTTATTATTCTGAGCCACTTACGTGTCAGTATTGTATGCATAGAGAATATCTCTATGCTGAAGGAATTGGTCAAATATTTTCCAATACAGTTAATCCAGCCCCAGTTGGATATGAAGCTGGTTACAGAATAGATTCTCTTGTCTATGCAAAAATAGATAAAATAGAATACGGAGAGTATTTTCCAGAGAATATAAATTCAGATGTAGCGTTCTATCCACTTCATATTGGCGATACTTGGCAATACCTAGTTGAGTATATATATAGGGATTCAGCAAAGGATTCATCATATTATGCTACTGTTACAGTAAAAGGAATTGACACACTTTACGGTAAAACTTATTACACAATAACCAATTCAGAAAATTGGTCTCTTAAGCATATAAGGATTGACTCAACAAACGCGACCGTTTGGGAATTACTTGGTGAAGATGAATGTATGATTGATAGTCTCTCTATGGGATTGGGTGAAAGTTTTGATAGTGAATGCTATTCAATTATATCTGTTAACGAAGCAGTCTATTCTGTATTTGAAGAAGGTAGGCGTGTAAAAACATTTACTCCAACAGCAATTCTAACTGGTGGATTAGGACAAGTAATATTGTATAAATATGGTTATGGATTAGGACTCATATATTCTGAAACTACAGATATTACAATTGAAGCAAGTAGTATAAATAGAACGTTAGTTTATGCAAAAATAGATGAAGTTGAGTATGGTCAATTACCTCAAGAGGAGTTCAACTATTTCCCATTGCAAATAGGGAATAAATGGATTTACCTTAATTCTGGTTATACATATGATCCATATGATTCGATGCCAAACCAAACACATTTTGCATATAAAGTGTCATTTGAAATTACAAGTGATACTGTTATTAATGGGAAAAAGTATTATTATTGTAAAGATGGTCAATACAGTAATTATTGGCTAAGAACTGATTCCGTTACAAATTCAATTTACAAAAGATATGATTTTACAGAGGATGAAGAATGCCTACTAATAAATCTTTCTGCGAAAACTGAAGAAGAATTTAATATTTGCAATGGTCTTCAGAGTAATTCTTTTGAAGCAGATACATTGCTTTGGGGAGAGAACAGATTTCTAAAAACATTTTTTATTCAAAGTCTAAGTGAATATGAATCAAAATTTGTTGAGGGCATTGGGAGGGTTGAAAGTAAAAGTTCATTTGACTTTGGAGAATCAACTACTCTGTTATTGGGTTGTATTATTAATGGAGTTGAGTATGGTCAATTACCCCAGGAGCATTTAAACTACTACCCTTTGGACGTTGGTAATTATTGGGAATATAATGTCTATTATGGAATTGACCCTATTCGTACTGAATATTCTGGTTCATATTGGGTTAAAGTTACGGGGGATACAATTTTAGCAAATAATAAGAACTATAAAATATTAGAAAGGGGATATTTTGATAATTCTGTAACTGATTTCTCTTTTGAAAGAGTTGACTCTGCTACATCATCGATTTATAGATCTAATGGAATTGTAGAATATAAAATAGATAGTTTAGCATGCTCAGAAGAAGATACAATTAAATGTTCAAGGTTTGATTATACTTTCAATTTAGAAACATATTGTACTAGAATTGCAGGGAGAAATATTTTTAATAGCGAAGTAAAAGTAAAATATCTTAATGACAATTCTGGTATTCCTAATACTGAATATGAATTAGCTGAAAATATTGGACTAATTGCTAATTATACATGGGAAGGAAGCAGTCGTAATGAGTACTTACAATATGCAAAGATAAAAAATGTAGAATATGGTACTCCTGTTGATGTTAAAGAAATAAATAATAGCCCAATAAGGTTTAGTTTATCTCAAAATTATCCAAATCCATTTAACCCAAGCACCACAATAAGATATTCAATACCCGGAGTAGTAGGGACGTTGAGCGCAACGTCTGTACAATTAAAAATTTACAACACACTAGGTCAAGAAGTAGCAATACTAGTAAACAAAATAGAAAGGGCGGGAAACTACGAAGTGCAATTTGATGCAAGCAATTTAACTAGCGGAATATATTTTTACAAATTGCAATCTGGTAGTTTTGAAGTAACCAAAAAACTATTGTTACTAAAATAGTTTTGTTTAAAATTAAAAAAGCAACTTCAAAAATGAAGTTGCTTTTAACGATACACTTATAAATATAAAAGTCAATTCCGCAAAGAACTACGAAAGAATTTCAAAAATTAAGTGTTATTTGAAAGCAAAATAATTAGAAATTATTTCGCTATTTCAACATCTTGAGCTTGTGGACCCTTTTGGCCTTCACCAACTGTAAATGTAACTTTTTGTCCTTCTTCAAGGGTTCTGAAACCATCAGAGTTGATAGACTTGAAGTGAACGAATACATCTTCTCCACCTTCTTGAGAAATGAAACCATAACCTTTAGAACCGTTAAACCATTTAACTGTTCCTTCTTTGCGATCTGACATAAAACTATTCCAAAATAATTAGAAAAAAGCTTTTTGATTAAAAGTGATTTTACGCAATCAAAATTAACAAGACTGCGGAGAGGGCGGGATTCGAACCCGCGGTACCAGTTTCCCAGCACGCCGGTTTAGCAAACCGGTGGTTTCAGCCACTCACCCACCTCTCCGAATGCATAGCTAACAATTAAAATCAAAAAGAACTATCAAATATATAAAGAATTTTCAAAAGTCAAAAACAAATAAAAATAAAATGAAAATTATTTTTATTATTCTATACGTTGCTAACTAAGAAATGCTATCCAGTATTTCATTAAATAATTTGATTTGAGAAATGTTTTGAAGTTAAAATGATAGGTTGAGGTGTAATTGATTTATTTAGAAAACAAATTAATAGGAAAGGATGATTTCCAGAGCTTCAGTTTTATTTTTAGCATCAACAATACTATATTAATATTTTCAGTTGTAAATTCTACTGAAGTAGTTCTGTTCCTAGCATTGACTAGCAGTAAATTACTTTTATATTTCATGCTTATAATTGTTCTACTCATTTCAATTACCTTTCATTTGTTCAAAACTACTATCGAATATAATTTAGAATTATTTAATATTTGACAACTTTTAGGGGGATCAATTTATATTGATTTTGGGGCTAAAAAAGGATAAATTCCCAGACTAAATTTTAATGAGATGATAAAAGATAATATTAAAATAGTAATTGAAAAAATTCACAATTCTGTGCAAAAATCTAATAGGGATTTTAATGATATCAGAATAGTCGCGGTGTCCAAAACTAATCCGATATCCTCTATTTTTGAAAGTATGGGGGTTGGGTTAACTAACTTTGGTGAAAACAAAGCTATTGAATTTAGAGATAAAAGCAAGCTAATTAATGATGATTTAATTTGGCATTTTGTTGGTCATCTTCAGAGAAATAAAGTTAAATATGTTATTGATGATGCGGATTATATCCATTCTGTAGAAAGTTTTAAACTTGCAGAAGAGATTAATAAGAGAGCAGAGGCAATTGGAAAAGTTCAAAAAATATTTTTTGAAATAAATACATCCAATGAAGAATCTAAATTTGGATTAGCAAATTATGATGAACTATATGAATTGGTAAGTCGTTGCGAAGAGTTGCCTAATATTCAAATGAGCGGATTGATGACTATGGCATCATTTACAAGTAATGATTTTGAATTGCGGAAAAGTTTTGCAGCCTTGAGAGAAATGAGAGATAAAGTTAAAAATAGAATTAAAAGTATTTCAGAACTTTCAATGGGTATGACGAACGATTATCCAGTTGCTATTGAGGAAGGCGCTACAATGTTAAGAATAGGGACAGCTATTTTTGGCAAACGCGATACATCATTAACTTGGAGTGAGAAATGAGATTTACACCTTTTAGTATTAAAGCCCAAGAATTTAATAAAGCAATTCGTGGATTCGATAAAGAGGAAGTACGTATTTATCTTGAGTCTCTTTCAAATGAATTTGAAAAACTTCAGAATGAGAATGATGAATTAAGTAACAGAATTGAAAATAGCTCCGAACAGATAGGGGAGTTCCAAAAACTTGAGAAGACATTACAAGCAACACTTGTCTCTGCTCAGGAGTCATCTAGTAAGGCTGTTGAATCAGCACGCAAGCAAAACCAGCTAATTATTAAAGAGGCTGAAATTAAGGCTAACCAACTAGTTGAAAGAGCAAACAAAGAAGCAGAGTTAATTCGTGATTCTGTTTTAAGACTTAGAGAAGAGAGAAATTTATTAATAGCAAAACTAAAAGCAATGATTGAAACTCAAGCTAATATTCTAGATATTGGTTCAAATACTTTTGAAAGTAAACCTCTTCCTATTGAAGTTAAAGCAAAGGTTGAGGATAATAGTTCTGAAATAGATGTTGATGATGTATTGGAGAAGTTATTATGATTAGTCTAATTGAAAAAACTAACCAGACACTTGATGTAATTAGAGCAACAACAGAAAAATCCTACGAAGTGGGAATTATTCTTGGTACTGGATTAGGTGGATTAGTAAATGAAATAAATATTGATTTTGAAATTGATTATTCTGAATTACCACATTTTGTTCACTCAACTGTTGAGTCTCATAAAGGGAAGTTGATTTTTGGAACATTGAATAATAAGAATGTTGTTGTAATGCAAGGACGCTTTCATTTTTATGAAGGCTATACAATGCAAGAGATTACATATCCAGTTCGAGTTATGAAGAAACTTGGAGTAGAAACTTTACTTGTCTCAAATGCTTGTGGAGGATTGAACCCTCTTTACAGACGTGGAGATTTGATGATTATGCATGATCAGATTAATCTACTTGGTGATAATCCGCTTATCGGAAAAAACGAAGATCAATTTGGCCCACGTTTTCCAGATATGAGTGAACCATATAACTATAAGTTAATTGATCTTGCTGAAGGTATTGGACTAGAGAATAAAATTAAGCTTCATAAAGGAACGTATGTAGCAGTTCCAGGCCCTAATCTTGAGACCAAAGCTGAGTATAGATTTTTAAGAACAATTGGTGCTGATGTAGTTGGGATGTCAACTATTCCAGAAAATATTGTAGCAAACCATATGGGAATGAAAGTTTTTGGAATGAGCATTATTACAGATGAATGTTTCCCAGATTCTTTACAACCGTTTGATATTGCTGAAATTTTAGAAGCTGCAAAAATAGCAGAACCCAAAATGACAATTATCATGAAAGAATTGATAGGTAAGCTGTGAAACAAATAAAAAAAATATACTTTTTATTCCCACTATTTCTTGCTTTTCTGTTATTACTCTCTAATCTATTGAGTGCAAAGTTTTTGTTAAGTTCAAACCATCATTTTACTTTTTGGTTTCTCTTTTTGATATTTTCATTTGGTACAGGATGGTTAATGAATTCTGGGTTTAAGTGGGAGTTAGGAATTAAGTCAATTTCAATTGTTACATTTGTAGCAGTCATAGTAAGTCTTGGATTAGTCGTACTATTTAGAAGTAGTTTTGATTTGAATAACTCACTAATTGATAATTTCATTCTCTATTCACTAAGAGTTTTTGTTCTTGGAATGTTTTCAATTTTTGGATTATCTATTGCCGAGGTTATAAAACTTAAAAAAGTTACAATTGAGAATGATAATTTTGAAAATCATGAATCTTCACCTAATAAAAGTGAATCTGAATTGGTAATAAAAGAAGCAAAACTAAAAGCTGAGAAAATATTATTTGAAGCTGAAAAAGAGGCTAAAACTATTAATGAGCAAAAAACAAGAATAGAAATAAAGTTAAGAGAATTAATACAAACAGAAAGGGAAGTAATCCGTAATTACGAAAGAGAACATGAAACTTCCAATGATAAAAATGTTGAATAAATTTAAGAGAAAAGATGTTTAAGCAATACAATGAGAAAGTAAGTTATCCAAAAGTAGAAGAAAATATTTTAGAGTTCTGGAAAGAGAATAAAATATTCGAAAAATCAATCTCTACAAGAAAAGGCAAAGAGACATTCACCTTTAATGAAGGTCCTCCAACAGCAAACGGAAAACCTGGAATCCACCATGTAATGGCACGAACACTAAAAGACTTGGTCTGTCGTTACAAAACTATGCAAGGCTACCAAGTAAATAGAAAAGCTGGATGGGATACACATGGATTGCCAGTTGAAATTGAAGTTGAAAAGGCGCTTGGAATTAAAAGCAAAAGTGAGATCCCGGAATTTGGAGTAGAAAAGTATAATGAAGCATGTCGTACTTCTGTATTCAAATATAAAGATTTATGGGAACAGATGACTGATCGCATGGGCTATTGGATAAATATGGATGAAGCCTATATTACATGCGATAATAATTATATCGAATCTGTTTGGTGGGCGTTAGCTACCCTATACAACAAAGGATTAATTTTTAAGGATTACAAAATTGTTCCTCAATGTCCGCGATCAGAGACTGTGCTTTCATCACACGAACTTGCACTTGGTTATAAAGAGACTAAAGACCCATCAGTTTATGTGATGATGAAATTGAATGAAGATTCTGAATTAAATAAGGATGGAGAGACTTTTTTCCTTGTTTGGACAACAACTCCTTGGACTTTAATTTCGAATGTTGCTTTAGCTGTTGGAACTGATATAGACTATGTAAAAGTTAAAACAGATGATAAATTGATAATACTTGCTAAAGAGCGTCTGGAAGTATTGAAGAATGATTATGAAATAATCTCAGAGCATAAAGGCTCTGAACTTGTTGGCACTTCATATGATCAGCTCTTTAAGTATGTATCAGTTGATAAAAAAGGTTTCTATGTTGTCGAAGCTGATTTTGTTAGTACTGGAGATGGTTCAGGAATTGTACATTTGGCTCCTGCATTTGGTGCAGACGATTATGAAATTTCAAAACAATACGATTTGCCTTTCCTTCAGCCAGTAACACGTGGAGGAAAATTCACAGATGAAGTTTCCGATTTTGCTGGAGTGTTTGTAAAAGATGCTGATAAAGATATTATTTTTAAGTTAAGAGAGAGCGGGAATCTTTATAGGAAAGAGACTATCACTCACACTTACCCATTCAGTTGGCGTTTCGACGACGTTCCAGTAATTTATTATGCGCGTGAATCATGGTTTATTAAAACTACTTCCATAGCAGATAAAATGGTTGAGCTAAATAAGACAATTAATTGGCATCCACCGGAAGTAGGAAGTGGAAGGTTTGGAAATTGGCTTGAAGATAACAAAGACTGGGCTCTTTCTCGTGATCGTTTTTGGGCAACCCCTTTACCAATCTGGGTTTCAGAAGATGGTACAGATCAGTTTGCTGTTGGCAGTATTGAAGAACTTAAAAAAGGATATATTGAAAGAGATGGTGCTAAGATATCAGTTGCTGATTTAGCAGAAGAAGAGATTGATCTGCATAAACCATTTACTGATAAAGTTCTCTTTGAAAAAGATGGAAAAATATACAAGCGCACACCTGAGCTTATTGATGTTTGGTTCGATTCTGGTGCAATGCCATTTGCGCAGTACCACTATCCATTTGAAAATAAAGAGTTATTTGAGAAAAATTATCCTGCAGATTATATCTGCGAGGGTATTGACCAAACTCGTGGGTGGTTCTATACCATGCACGCAATTGGAACAATGCTTTTTGATAATATATCATATAAAAATTTAATTGTTAATGAATTAATCCTTGATAAAAAAGGATTGAAGATGTCAAAAACAAAAGGGAATACAGTCTCTCCTTTTGAACTTTTTGATAAGTATGGTGCGGATGCAACGCGGTGGTATCTTGTTACAACATCTCCTCCTTGGAAGCCAACACTTTTTGATGAAGATGGAATAGTTGAAGTTCAGAGAAAATTCTTTGGGACGTTGTTGAATACTTATAACTTCTTTGCATTGTATTCAAATATTGATAAAGTTGATTTATCGGAAGATAAAGTAGCTTATGATAAGAGACCCGAAGTTGATAGATGGGTTATATCAAAACTTAATACACTTGTAAAAGAGTATGAATTGTTGATGGACAATTATGATGTAACAAAAGCTGCAAGAGCAGTTCAGTCATTTACTATTGATGAACTTTCAAATTGGTATGTTCGTCGTTCAAGAAGACGCTTCTGGAAAGCTGAAGTTAATGAGAACAAGCTTTCCGCATATCAGACATTATATGAATGTTTGATGACAATTTCTAAGTTAACTGCTCCTTTTGCACCATTTGTAGCAGAAGAGATTTTCCAAAACTTGAATAAAGTAGGAGGAACTGAGAATTGTGATTCTGTCCATCTTGTTAATTATCCAGAAGTCACATTTATTGACAAAGATTTAGAAATAAAAATGGAAATTGCTCAAAGAGTAGTCTTTTTAACTCGATCTATGAGAGCAAAATCTAACTTAAAGGTTAGACAGCCATTAAGTAGAATAATGGTTGCAATAGATAAAGAGAAGCGAGATGCAGTGAGTTACATGCAAGATGTAATTCTTGAAGAAGTGAACATTAAAGAGTTGGTAGTTCTTGAAGATGATTCAAGTATTGTGAATAAATCTGCGAAAGCAAATTTCAAAACTATCGGTCCTAAATTTGGAAAATTAGTTAAAAAGATTGCGGCAGAAATTACTAAATTTAGCAAAGAACAAATTGCTCTTTTAGAAAAAGAAAATTTGATTTCAGTTGAAATTGATGGTGAGAAAGTTGATTTATCTTCAGATGATGTTGAAATAATAAACTCTGAGATTGAAGGGTGGGTTGTTGAAACTGAGGAAGGAATTACAGTTGCCTTAGATTCTGAATTGAATGATGATTTAATTGCTGAAGGATACGCTAGAGAAGTTGTTAATAGAATTCAGAATATGCGCAAAGATGCTGGCTTTGATGTGATGGATAGAATTAAAATTTCATATCAAACAGATAATAAATTAAGTGCTTTTATTAATCAATTTTCTGATTATATTATGAGAGAAACATTAGCAGATTTAATAGAAAATATTGATTCTAATGAAGGTTACAAGCAGGATTGGGAATTAGGAGATTTTAATTGCACAATTACTGTGCAAAAATCTTAATAAAGTTTAGTTGGAGAAAACTATGGCTAAGAAAGCAGAAGAAAAAAAGAAAATATCGAGTAAAACTACTATAAAAAAAGTAACTAGTAGCAGTTCCACTAAAAAAATAGTGACTCCTAAAAGTACTTCAAAAAATGCTGCTGTTGCTAAAAAAGCTCCAGTTAAAGTTGTTGAAAAAAAGAAGGTTACTAAAAAACCAAAAGGATATCCCAAAAAGGAATTAGCTTCATTTAAAAAAGTGATTCTTGCAAAGAGATCTGAGATTATGGAGCAACTTCAAAATTTGAAAGATCAAATGATGGATTCAACAACGGGACAATATGTAAATGAGAATTCACCATACTCTCTACATATGGCTGAGCAAGGAACTGATGCTCAAGAGAGAGAGAAACTCTATTTGTGGGCGCAAAGAGAGACTAAGTTTTTGGCATATCTAGAAGATGCTTTGGTTAGAATTGAGAATGGTACATATGGCCTTTGTATAGAATGTGTTGATGAGCCAAAAAATCTTTGTCCAACCTGTCCACTAATTCCTAAGCAAAGATTATTAGCGGTACCACATACGCAACATTGTGTTGAAATAAAAAATGAAGCAAGTAAAAAAAATAGGTAAAAATTGAAAGTACTCTATTTAACGCTTGTTGTTTTTATAACAGATCAAGTCTCAAAATTAGCTGTAAAAGGCTTTTCAATTCCTTGGTTTAATATAAACTGGGAAGGCATGGATTATGGGCAAAGCATTAATGTAATTGGAACATTCTTAAGAATCACTTTTGTTGAAAATCCAGGTATGGCTTTTGGGCTTGATGTTGGACCAACTCAAAAATTCTTTTTGTCAATTTTCACATTCATTGCTGCTGGTGGAATTCTCTATTACTTATATCGATCAAGAGAACGTGACTTTGCTTTACGGTTAGGTTTATCTTTAATACTTGCTGGTGCTTTGGGTAATCTTATTGATAGAGCTTTTTATGGAGTCTTTTTTGATTATGCCCCTTTAATGTATGGTAGAGTTGTAGATTTCATTCAAGTAGAGTTTTGGGACTTTACTATCTTTGGTCATACTTACGAGACGTGGCCAATTTTTAATGTAGCAGATTCAGCTGTATCTGTAGGTGTATTTATTATTCTTTTCTTTCATAAGGAAGAAGAGGAAATTGATTCTAAAAATGAAAACATAGAAGAATTAAACAAAGAAAGTGAAATGGACGAAGTAGAAAATGGCAAAGATAATAACAGAGAAGAAGTTTCTATTTGAAGTAACTGAAGGGCAACGTAAAGAACGCTTGGATGTTTATCTAGCTAACATTATGGAAAATGCTACTCGCTCTAAACTTCAACAATTGATAAAAGCAAATTTTGTATTTGTAAATGGGAAGAATGTAAAGGCGAACTACAATGTTCTTCCAAATGATAAAATTGAACTCTCAATTCCTGTAACTCCCAGACCTGATGTGATAGAACCAGAAGATATTCCTTTAGATATTGTTTTTGAAGATGATTATTTACTTGTTGTAAATAAACCAGCTGGTATGGTAGTGCATCCAGCTCTTGGTAATTGGACTGGAACATTAGTTCATGCTTTACTTTACCACACTCAAAGTTTAAGCGATTATAATGAAGACGATAGACCTGGTATAGTTCATCGGTTAGATAAAGAGACTTCGGGCTTATTACTTGTTGCAAAAGATCCGTGGGTTCACGCCGAGCTAGCAAAGCAGTTTTCCGAGCGAACAACCGAGCGCGAATATTGGGCTGTTTGTTGGGGCACTTTCGAGGATGAAAAGGGTGAAGTAATTGGTAATATTGCAAGGAGCAAGAAAGATAGAAAAGTATATACTGTGAGCGAAAGTGATGGGAAATATGCTGAAACTCACTACGAGGTTATTGATGAATATGCATTTGCTTCACTTGTGAAACTAAATCTAAAAACGGGAAGAACTCATCAAATTAGAGTTCATATGAATTATATTAAACATCCAATATTTGGTGATCACACTTATAATGGAAGAATGATTCATTACGGAAATAGCTATCCAAAAATGAAACAAAGAGTAGATAATTTACTCACAATAATGGATAGACAAGCTCTTCACGCAAAAACACTTGGGTTTACACATCCAAAAACTAAAGAGAGATTAGTTTTTAATTCTGAATTGCCAGAAGACATGAAAATGCTTATTAAAAAGCTGGAAATTTAATTAAGGTTTCTTAAATTTAGAGTCTTTCAAATTCACTTTCCCTTTTGGTGGGGCATGAAATTTTGAAATGTGAACTGCAGCCAAACCAACCACGCCCATAAATTGAGCTATTCCTAAATATTTTGCAAACACTCCGTATTTCTTTTTTGCTTCCCAATTGTTTACTAATTGAAATTGATTAAGCATAACATCTGGCTTAAGTTCAAAATTAATTCCAGCATTTATTTGGGAATCAGTATAAAGTGCGTAGAGCGATGGATTATTTGAATAGGAGGAATTTAAAGTGTTCATAGGATAAAACATAAAAGGAGAATTAATAATTGTCCAATCAGTTTTAAGTGAGTTTAATTTAAGAATATCAAAATTATTATAATCACTATTAAGTGAATCATTCCTTAATTGTGGAAAGAGGAATGATGTAAGAAGCAAGAACGATATGATTAAAAATTTACTAATTATTATTCCTAGTCTGGTATTATGTAAAAGCTATCTTGCTTTGGCAGAGTAATAAAATATCGTTTTTTCTGTTTGTTGGTTAGGTAGTTATCTCGCAACCATGGATTAAACAATTTTAGAGTTTTATAATTAACTCCGTTCAATTTAGCATAATCCGCAAAATGAGTTACAGCAGTATCAAGTTTTAACTTATATGTTTTGTAGGGAGTATATAGTTGCTCCTCTTTAATATCAAACCCATAAGTCTTTGGATTTCCCATCACATATTTTAGTGCAATAATTCTAGGTATATATCTGCTTGTCTCTGCATTAAGTACTAAGTTAAAATAATTAGTAGCTTTCTGTCTACTAAGTTGGTTAGTAATCCCGTTTTGCCCTTTGTTATATGATGCTGCCGCTAAAGTCCATCTTCCAAATTTCTCTTTAGCATCTAGTAGATAATCACATGCGGCATATGTGGATTTTTCTATGTTGTAGCGTTCATCAACTTCTTTATTTATTATTAGTCCATATCTTTTTCCAGTTTCTTTCATGAATTGCCAAAATCCAGTTGCGCCAGCTGGAGAGACTACATTCGCTAATCCACTTTCAGCTAATGCTAAATACTTAAAATCATCAGGAACGCCTTTCTCTTTAAGTATTTTTTCAATGATTGGAAACCACCGGTTCACTCTTTTCAAATATAAAACTGATGCAGAGTGGTAGTATGTCTGTACAATAAATTCACGCTCAACTCTTTCACTAACGTCAATGTTCTCTAGTGGTACACTCTCATCACAAAAATTCAATTGTTCAGGTATATAAGGAGAAACAACTTTATAACCTTGTGGGAACTGAGTGTTACTGTTTTTTGATACTGAACTATTTGGTGAATCAAAGTTGAAAATGAAAAGTAAAAGTACTGATATTACAAATCCACTAATTATATAATTTAATCTATTTTTAAATTTATACATGTCTCTATTCAATTTGTGATGAATTTTTATAAATCTGATATTCATTAATAACTAATGCTAGTGTAATAAGCAAACCACCGAAGACTATATCCCAAATATTTACCTCTTCACCAAAGAATATTACCGAAACAATAATTCCTAAAGGAATTTTTAAGTTGTTAAAAACGGCTAATGAACCAGCATTAGTTTTTCTAGCTCCAATATTCCAAAGAAAAAATCCTGTTCCAGATGCAACAACTCCTAGATATACAAGAGCTAACAATTCGTTTTTATTCAATGAAAGTGTGGTGTAATCTGTTGTAAAAAAAGTAAAAGAAAGTGCTGTAATAAATCCACCGAAATAGAGGAGAGCAAAGACATTTAGATCTTTAGTATTGGAAATATTTTTCATTAACTTCTTATAATAAACTTGTCCGAATGCAAATGAGATATTTGAAATCTGCATTAATAAGAAACCAAATATTAATTCCTCTGAAGTGATATCTTTCCATATAACAATTGCTGCTCCAAGCAATGATAATAATGAAGTTAAGTAATAAAGCATATGAAATTTCTTATTAATCAAATCATTAATAGCTACTACATAAATTGGAGTAAGAATTGTGAACAGAACTATCTCATAAGCTTGAAGAAATTGAAATGCATAAATATAGCTTACATACATTATCCCATATTGAACTGCGCCAATAAGTATCAACCACAGCAAGTTCAGTTTTCTAATATTTCTTATTTTAAGAAATGGTGCAAAAATAAAAAAGGGAATTAGTAATCTTACAAATGCAACAAAATTAGAATCTACATTTGTTAAGTTGCCTTTAATTAAACCAAAAGAGAAAGCCCATATAAGCGATACAATTATTAGATAAATCATACTTTTATTGTCTGTTTAAAAAAGAAGTTTATTAAATATTTAATAATAACAAAATTGATAATAGAATCCCATATAGTTAAATTTGATATTCAATTTTGGAGAAAAAATGTTAGTTTATAATACGCTCACTAAGAAAAAAGAAGAATTCAAACCTATAAATCCACCGAATGTTTCAATGTATGTTTGTGGACCTACGATATATGATTATTTCCATATTGGCAATGGTCGCACATTTCTTATGAGCGATATTATTCGCAGATACTTAGAATACAAAAAGTACAATGTAAAATTTGTAATGAATTTAACTGATGTGGATGATAAAATAATTAAAAAAGCTAATGCTGAGAATATCACAACCAAGGAATTAACATCAAGATATGAAGCTGCTTTTATGAAAGACATTAAAAGATTTAAAATGAAACCAGCTGATGTCTATCCCAAAGCTACTGAGCATATGCAAGAGATTGAAGATGTGATTGAAAAACTTGAGCAAAAGGGTATCGCATATAATGTTAATGGAAATGTTTTCTACGACATTGGTAAGTTTAATGGATATGGAAAACTGAGTGGAAAGAATATTGATGATCTAGAGGTTGGTGCTAGAGTCGAAATAAATGATGAGAAGCAAAATCCATTAGATTTTTCTGTTTGGAAAAAGTCAAAAGAAGGGGAACCATTTTGGGAAAGCAAGTGGGGCAACGGACGACCTGGTTGGCATATAGAGTGCTCTGCAATGAGCATGAAGCATCTTGGAGAGACAATTGATATTCATGCTGGTGGAAACGATTTAATCTTCCCACATCATGAAAATGAAATTGCGCAAAGTGAAGCTGCTACTGGAAAAGAGTTTGCTCGTTATTGGATGCACTTTGGATTTTTAAATATTGATAAGCAAAAAATGTCAAAATCACTTGGTAACTTTTTTACAGCACGCGATATTTTGGATAAATATCCAGCAGAAGCTTTAAGACTATTGTTTGTTCAATCTCATTATAGAAGTCCACTTAATTTTAGTAAAGAACTAATCGAATCTGCTCAAAAAGGAACTGAAAAGTTAATTAATCTTGTCCAAAAAGTACGAAAAGGAAAAAAAGAGAGCCTTAGCAATCCTAATGATAGTGGCTTTTTCCCATTTGAAAATTATAAAAAAAGATTTGAATTGGAAATGGATGATGATTTCAATACTGCCAAAGCAACTGCTGTAATTTTTGATTTTGTAAGTGATTTTAATAAATTACTTTCATCGGATAATAGAATTGATAAAAAAGTTTTTATAAAAGCGGATGAATTTCTTAAAGAAACAGCAGATAAGGTTTTAGGGATAGTTAGAGTAAGATGGGTGAGAGTTGGTAATAATAAATCAAAAGTTGATGCTTGGATTATTGAGCAAATTGAACTGCGCTCAAAAGCTAAAATTGAAAAAAATTGGCAACTCGCAGATGAGATTCGCAATGAACTTGCGGAGAAAGGAATAATCCTTGAAGATGGCAAGAGTGGAACAACTTATAAAAAGAAGTAGATAGTTGAACAATACAATCATCACTGCCTTAGTAGTTGTTATTCTAATAAAGATTGGAATATTTGCGTGGTTTTACCTATTTAATATTTATGAAACTAGAATCTTAGTTAATCCTAAATCATTAACCACACATCTTGATGCAAAAGTTGTAGTAAAAGTAATTCCACTAAATTCGTTAGGAAGAAGGGCATTACTACGTAATATTTCTGCAAGATTTGAAATAATTAGTGGTGCTAGTCTAGTAAAGAATGTTGAAAGAAGTTCAGATAAAATAATATTTCAATCGTTAGGTCAGATAGGTAAAGTAGAAATTCTTGTAACTCCAAAGATTGGATTATTTCCGTCTAAGATTGAAATAATAATTGTTGCAGAGTAACGCTCTGTCATTTCGAACCCGTTGTGTGGGTGAGAAATCTTGTGATTTATGAGAGATCTCCCACCACTTTTCTAGATTAGAAATGACAAAATATTTTTTAGAATTTAATAGCGACCAATCGTCAGAGTAGAAACACCACCATCAAAATTGATGTAAATTTTATTTTCAGATTCCTCAAAATTCAAAGTTTGATATCGTTTTTTATCAATTTTGACAAAGCCATCAAAATCTTTCACTACAAGAACCATATTCCCTTTAATTAGGCATCCAGTCTTTTCAGGAATTTGAATATCTAGTTCTGCCGCACCCATTTCAATGTTGGCTTTTACTATTTTTTGTTTTTCTCCAAATTTTAGTTTAGTTGTAGTAGCCCCAGTTTCTAAATTAAATTTGGAAACTATATAGTCAGACAAATCCAATTGCACTTTTGCAGCGCCAACTTTAATATCTACTTCCCACTCTGGATTTGGATTGAGGCTTATTTTTAAATTCCTAAATTGTTTATCCCCAAGTATCTCAAAATCCTCATGAGTGTGTCTTAGAACAACCCTTGCATTACTATCTCTATATCTTGTTTTAAAATTGAAGCTATTATAAAATCCAGAAGAAGTTCCGTCAATTAGCTTGTCAGTTATTCCACCAATTTTTATTTTGCCAATTCCTGTACGTAGTGAAAGGGTAGCAGTTTCTGTCGGTTCACGAAAATCTTCATAAAAAGTAGATGTGCTAAATTCACGTTCAACATCATCATCGTTACTATAATTAATATGTAATCCAAAAATAGAGCCATAAATAAATAATCCAATAGATGCACCTGCAATAATGGAAATTATTGGTTTAAGAAAAGTCCCTTTAGTTAAAATAGCAACTCCCCATAAAACTATTAATACGGGCCAATAATTCCAAATTTCATTAGGTATTGGAATAAAGAAATTATTTTTATCCAATAAGAATAGAGTTCCAATAGTTAGAAAAAGGAAACCCCAAAATAATTGTCCATTTTTATATTTCATTTTGATCTCGTTTATTTTTTGATTTTAATAATAATGCAATACCTAATCCAATTAGAATTACTGGAAATAAATCAGCAAAGTTTAAGAATGAAAATATTTCAATTCCAAGAAAAAACATTCCTACGGCAATTAGTATTATTCCAAAAATCACTTTCCCATTATTTTTCTTTTCATGAGGAAAGGTGAAATTAATATTTTCAGAACTTGAATTCGTATCATCGTTTCTATTAGTATCCTGCGTCTGCTCTTTTGAGGATGAGCTGCTAGAAGTTTGTTCAAAAACAAATTTCTCTTCAGGTATCACAATCCACATAATTAGGTATAGCAAAATTCCAATTCCACTAAAAACAACTGAAACAACAACTAGAACTCTAATAACTATTGGATCTATTGTTAAATACTCTCCTAAACCAGCAGCAACGCCACCAAATATTTTATTTTGTCTTGAACGACTTATTCCTTCACGCATAATATCACCGTTTTAATTTTTTAGACGCAGAAAGAGGCAAAATGTTTTACTTACTCTTAACATTAGATTTAATTATTTTTGGGGAGGTTATTAATATTTAATCGCAATCAAAATTTTTCTTTTTCATCAAATCAATTATGATAAAAAAAATTCTTAAAAGTATCTCCTATATTATTATTTCATTTGTCTTTTTTTCATCACTCATCATCTTATTGTTACGATGTGTAAATCCACCTACTTCTGCTTTTATTCAGCAAGTTGAAAACAATTCATTTCAATCGATGATTGTTAAAAAGGGTGAAATACAAAAATGGGTTCCACTTAAATCAATTTCAAAGAATATACTATTTGCTGTAGTTGCATCTGAAGATCAAAGATATTTTGAGCATTATGGATTTGATTTTGTCGAAATTGAAAAAGCTCTTGAAGAAAAATTAGATAGCGGGAGAAATAGGGGAGCAAGTACAATTACACAGCAAGTTGCTAAGAATCTTTTCCTTTTTCCAGCAAAGTCCTTTGTTAGAAAAGGTGTTGAACTATACTACTCATTATTGTTAGAGTTAATCTGGGATAAAGAGAGAATACTTGAGGTTTATTTAAATATTGCTCAATTTGGAAGTAAAATATATGGTGTTGAAGCAGCATCGAATTTATATTTCAATAAGCCGTCTCAGTTTCTTAACATTGATGAATCAGTGCAGTTAATTTCTATTCTACCAAATCCAATTAAGTTTGATTTGAATAATAAATCAAACTATTTAAAAAAAAGAATTGAAAGAATTAAACTGGAAATTAAAAATATTGAAAAAGCAAAAATACTCGAATTGTAGCTACTTCTAGTTTAGTTTTTATCTTTCTTTGCAATTGTTTCAATACATATATTCAGAACTTTATTTTCAATGGAACCTTCCCAAATTGGATAATTGTACTGATAAATTTCAACTTTAGTGTTTCTACCGTAATCAAAACTCTCTATCACATTTCCAGAAAAGTCATAGTAAATAACATAAAGAAGACTGTATTTGTTCAACCTAGTATTGAATAGATAATAGGTATTAGTCTTATAAATCTTATCACTTATCGATTCAATCACAATTGGGATTGAATGTTCCGTTAAAGTCCAAACATAAATGTCTTCCCCAGAAAAATTTTCAATTCCTGAAATATCAACATAGACTTTATCTTGTCCTTCAATATCAACTGGCACCCACTCGCCTTTGGAATTTTGAGCAAATATACATGAGATTGAAAGTATAAATATTAGTAGAAACTTAGATTTCATTTAATTCCCATTATTCTGTAAAGTTTATTTTATGAAAATAACAAAAAGTAGAATTTTAAAAAAGTGATTTATTATTAAAGGCTCTCTCTTGATTTGAGTATTGCAGAACTGTTATAAATTCAGTTGAATCTTCCATTCAATTTAAATTTTAATAATAATGTATGTCATACCATTATTTAATAAATTTATAATCTTATTTTTAAAAAATAAAGTGATTTATGAATATAGCTTTTGTAGCAAGTGAGGTTGTCCCGTTCGCAAAAACTGGCGGTTTAGCTGATGTTTCTGGTTCCCTTCCAATTGAGTTAACAAATCTTGGGCATGATGTAAAAGTCTTTATGCCAAAATATTATTCAGTTGATGAAAATAAATTTAATCTTTCTCATGAAACTTGGATTGGAGAAATTCCAATACGAGTTGCAGAGAAAATTCATAATGTTAAAGTATTCAAAGGAGTTCTGGACAATTCAAAGACTGAAGTCTATTTTATTGACTATCCTCCTTTTTTCCATAGACACACTCTCTATACTGACGATGAGGATGAAGATGAAAGATTCATCCTTTTTTCAAAGGCTGTAATAGAGCTAATTCAAAGATTGTTTTGGCGACCAAATATTATTCAACTTAACGATTGGCAGACAGGTTTAATCCCTCTACTAATAAAAGATAATTATAGTTGGGATAAACTTTTTAGCAAAACTGCTTTGGTTTATACAATTCATAATATTGCATATCAGGGTGATTTTCCAAAAGAGACATATGAAAAGGCAGAACTTGATCCGAAGCATTTTGAAGCACCTGGGGAGATTGAGAAAAATGGTAGAGTTAATTTTATGAAAGCTGGAATTGCTTTTGCAGATATTATAACCACCGTTAGTGAAAAATATGCAGATGAACTTAAAACTCCAGAATTTAGTTTTGGTATGGATACGATTCTAAAATATCGCAAAGACGATTTTTATGGAATTCTAAATGGAATAGATGAGACAGTATGGAATCCCAAGGTTGACTCATATATACCCCATAAATACTCATTGAAATCACTCGAAAAGAAACAGAAAAACAAAGCAGAATTACTTAAGAAATTTAATCTCCCATTTAGTGCAACTATTCCAGTTATAGGAATTGTATCTCGACTTGCTTCACAAAAAGGAATTGATATGATTCTAAGTTCTATGGAGTACCTATTAACACTAGATGTTCAGTGGGTTATACTTGGAAGCGGTGAGCAGGAGTATGAAAATGAACTGAATAGAATTGCTTTAAACAATCCAGATAAATTTAGTGTTTTTCTTGGATATAACAATGAAACCTCCCATTTAATTGAAGCTGGTGCCGATATGTTTTTGATGCCGTCTCAGTTTGAACCTTGTGGATTAACTCAAATGTACTCACTAAAGTATGGAACAGTTCCAATAGTTAGAAACACTGGAGGGCTTGCAGATACTGTATTTGATTGGGATTAGAAGAACAGTAAAGGTGAAACAAATGGTAATGGATTTTCATTTAACGATTACAATGGTTA
>CBDUTO010000023.1:0-41702 GCA_965370315.1 uncultured Melioribacteraceae bacterium | reverse complement strand
CGCGCCCATTAGTAGTATAGAATTTCTCAACATCCAATGATTTTGATTCTTCAAAAACATACTCATTTTTTGAATAATCAATTTCTTGAATACATCTGCCACTTGGTGTATAATATTTTGCTGTAGTAATTTTAAGTGATGTATTAAATGAGAGCGGAAGAACAGTTTGCACTAACCCTTTTCCGAATGAATTATCTCCCACAATTATTCCACGATCATGGTCTTTAATAGCCCCAGCAACAATTTCTGAAGCCGATGCAGAACCATTATCAACTAAGACAATTAGTTTATCATCAGCAGCCAAAGGTTCTTCTTTTGAAAAATATTTCATAATGTTTGTAGTATCTCTTCCAATAACTGAGACAATAAGGTCATTTCTATTCAAAAACTTTTCTGAAATATCAATTGCTTGATCTAATAATCCGCCAGGATTTCCACGTAAATCTAGAATAATAGATTTTACTATTCTTTGTGATTTTAAATCCAACAATGCCTTTTTAACTTCACTCCCTGAAGAACGTGAGAAACCGCTAAGTTTTATATATGCAGTACTACTATCGTTATCAATAAAACCATAATATGTCACATTTTTAATAACTATCTCTTCCAACACAATATGGAAGATTAAATCTTCTTCAATTCCATCTCTCTCTATAGTAAGCTTAACTATTTTACCTGGTTCACCCTTTAAGAAGGAACCTAGTTCACTATAGTTGTTTTTTGTAACATTAATGCTATCCACTTTCTTAATGATATCACCAACTCTTAAACCTTGCCGTTGGGCCGGATATCCTTCCATCAAATCAAGAATTGTAACTTTGTTTCTTCTCAACCCTACACTTGTACCAATTCCTCCATACTTACCACGGGTGAGAATATCCAAATCCTTCTTCATTGTTTCATCAATGTAAATTGTATATGGATCTAAAGAAGAAAGCATACCCTTAATACCAGCAAGCATAAAGTTTTCTGGAGTAATTTTATCGACATAATTTATGCTTACTTCTCGGTAGACTTTTCCAAAAACATCTATACTTTTTGATATTTCAAAATAGATATCCGAATTTACTTTTACAAAACCAGTTACTACAATAGCTACAGATAGTAGTAATAATAGGATTCTTTTTTTATTAGTTCTTATATTTTTCAAAATCTATTAACTCTTTTAATTTTATAATTATTTCATCATGTATTTCTTCAATACTTTTTGTACCATCAATTACTTTAAATCTTGGTTCAGATTTACTCATTTCTAAATAGCCATTTCTTACATTATTATAGAAATCTTTCTCAGAAAGTTCAATCCTGTCCAAATTAGTTGCCCCAAACTTCTCGCGTCTTTTATCAATTTCACTTAAAGGTAAATCAATAAAAAAGGTAATATTTGGGATAGCTGCCCCAATGGCAAACTTTTGAATGGCTTTTACAGAATCTAAATCAATCCCTCTTCCATAACCTTGGTAAGCAATAGATGAATCATGAAATCTATCAGAAATAACAAAGTAGCCTTCTTTCAAAAGTGGAATTATTTTCTGACGAACTAATTGAGCACGGCTAGCAGAAAATAACAGAAGTTCTGCTTCAATATGCATCTCAGAATTATTTTTATCTAAAAGAATTTCTCTAACTTTTTCAGATATTTGAGTTCCACCTGGTTCGCGAATTAAAATAACCTTTTTTCCAAAAGATTCTAATTTCTCTTTTATTTTTTCAACTTGGGTAGATTTACCACAGAAATCTAGTCCTTCAAAAGTAATGAACATAATCAGTATTGTTTAATTATATATTTTAGTGTGTTAGGTTTTACATTCGTTAATGTTGTAAATTCTGGAATTGTAACGTGTGGATTAATAAAGCCTAATGTATCTCTAAAAGCATCATTAAAATCAACAACTGCTGAAATTCCTTCTCCATCTTGAATTCCCAAATTTTGTAATCCACCGCGTAATGTTACATCAATATTTGGTGGAAATAGATTCAACTCTCGTAAGTTTGGAACATTCACAATTTTAATTGGAATATTATTAAAGGTCTTATCCACAATTTTTTGAACTTCAAACTCAATGTTAGTGAAGCCATTTTCAAAGTCAACATGTTGTATCGATTGAAGGTTAAGTTTAATAGAAGTATTTTCATCACTATTTTCAAAGCCAATTTTTTCAGTTGAAATCGATTTTATACTATTAATCAATGATTTTGGACCAGATATATTAACTGAATCAGGAATCAATTTAACTTTGGAAACTAAACCATAACCTTCACTAATTTCAATTGCAACATTGGCGACTATTGGGACAGTTTTATGGTTTAATTTCTCAATTGAATAATATATT
This sequence comes from uncultured Melioribacteraceae bacterium, assembly GCA_965370315.1. GTDB lineage: Bacteria > Bacteroidota > Ignavibacteria > Ignavibacteriales > Melioribacteraceae > 1-14-2-50-31-20. The sequence goes on along the minus strand of CBDUTO010000023.1, from coordinate 39,369 downwards.
TCTGTAGGTGAAACTATAACAACTTGAATTGATGAACTTAACCAAGCATTTTTGCCAATTGCATCTCGCACATTATAATTTTGGATTCCTACATTTTCATTTGTTGGAATCTTTAGTGTTGCGTCTGGTCCAAATGCTATCTGTGCAAGTGACCATCCTTGCCCGCTTATTGTTAGGCTAACATCCGAGTTAGATTGTGATAGAAGAGAATTCCCTTCTTTAACATTTGTAAATTCAAGTGGAACTTTAATTGTTGTTGTGTAATTATTATTAAAAGATACAAAAACCCAAAGAATTATAGAGAATAGTGAAGCTAGCAATATCGTTAAAAGTTTTGGCTGCATATATAATTATAAGTCTACTAAATTTTTAAATGAATAAGATGTTCAATATAAATAAACTACACACAAAGTGGAGTTCATTTTTTATTTTCCTATAGCTGACTAAAGTATTCTAAGAGAACTTTTCTATTTGCTTTCGAAATCTCTCTTCCTTTAATGGGGAAATCCTCTTTGCTTCGAGCTAATTTTCGTAATGCAGGTACATTCATTTCATATAGTTCGTTCTCAAGCTCTAATTCTTTGTTTACAACAATGTCATTATTTTCATTCGCTTGAGATATAGTATCTTGAATTTCATCAGATATTCTCGCAGGTTCATCCAAACTGTCAATAGTGGCTTCATCATCTTTTTCACTTTCAATCTCAGATTTTGCTTCAGCTCTTAACCGTTCTAAATGACTCATCCCTTCCAATTCAGTTTTCTCTTCTACATTTTCTTCAACTTCATCTGGTTGCATTTCGACGACAAGATCATCACTTTCAGAACTTTCTGCTGCTATTTCTATATTTTCATTAGCTTGGTCATTCTCTGTAACAACATCATTGTTTAATTCTACAATATCTTCAGAATCAATTATTGGATTTTCATCCAGTAGTAATTCCTCATTAAATTCTGGAATATCTACTTGAGTTTCATCCGAGTTTTCAATTTTATCTTCAATAATATTTTCGTTTTGTGTTGGATGTTTAATAGCAAGAACTTCCCCTGCTACATCTGGATTATTATCGTCTGCTTCTGCTACTAAATCATTAAATGATTCTTCCTCATCAAATTGATCAAATAAGGTCTCAACCTTTTCTTCAACTTTTTTTATGCTCTTTTTAACTTTTTTGGGTTTGCTCTTAGAATCTTTTGATTCACTAAACTTTTCAATTATATCATTTGGATAAGGAAGAACTCCCGAAGCGATAACAATTCCTACATTTTGAGCTACTATTGTTCCAGCTTCTAATATTCGTTTAATTTCAGATGAATTTCCTATGATAAATATTGTAACCTGTCCGTTTGTAATAATTTCTTTTTTTAGAAATTCTACGTTACCAAGGCTCAACATTTTATCGATAGCAACCAATGCAGAAACTAAACCATTTGTCTCAATCATTCCTAAAGAATCAAATTTCATCTATGCTCCCATTAAAAGATTATTGAACAAAAATAGATTAAATGTATTTTAATGTCAATTAAAATATGCTCCCAGAGCAAAGAAATAGCATTCTGATTAAACGGATTTAACTAGTGGAAAGGAAAAAATAATACAAAACAATAGATTAGATATTGTTCTCATTTTTACTACCTTCAATCTCTAACACATATTAAACTTGATTTGTTTTGATATATATTAAACTTGTTCTTATAAGTTAAATCCGTGTGCTATAACCTTCATACCCGAAGTAGTTAAGGATTCATATTCATATAATCTTGAAGAATTATTGCTGCGGCATTCTTATCAACTAAGCCCTTATTTCGTCGTTTCTTTTTGGAAGTAACACTCTCTAAAATTTGCTGTTCCGCAATTGAAGAAGAATATCTTTCATCGACTAATTCAATAGGTATTCTTATTTTTTCTTCTAACTCTGCTTGGAATTTCTCTATTAGATCAGTACTAGATGATCGTTCGCCACTCTCTTTTAAAGGATAACCTAATACAATCAACTCAACTTCATATTCTGTAAACAATTTATTTAGATTATCCCAAAATTTTGAATCATTCTGGATAGTTGTTAATCCATAAGCAAAAATTCGTAATGGGTCAGTAATTGCTATTCCAACACGCTTTGATCCGTAATCAATGCCTAATAATCTTTTTTGTTCTATCATTGTATTTTTATTTAATAGTATTAAAATTAGTTTTGCCCAGTTTTAAAGAGTCAATATTAAATATTATATTTTTCGTAAATCGGGAGTCGTAATTCGTAAGATAAAGAGCTTTAATACTAACGACTTTCGATTCTCGTATGGTGAACTTCACCACTGCCAAATTCAATCAAATTTCACTTATTTTTAGACACTATGATGTAGCATCAAAACGTTCCACAGAGTAAATATCCTTATTCTTCTTTAAGCGGTCTATCAATCGATTTAGGTGCTCCAAATCATTTACATAAACAGCTACAGTTCCAGTAAAAAGAGAATCTTTGGAAGCAATATTAATAGCTTTAATATTAGTATTGTTAAAAGATGTAATAGAATTCGAAATATAAGTTAACAAGCCTGGTTTATCTTCGCCTCTGATATTGATTCCGGCAACAAAGGATGCTCCCTTATCATTTGCCCAGCTAACAGCCACTAATTTATGTTCAGCAGATTTTACCATATGAATCAAATTATTACAATCGCGTCTATGAATTTTAATTCCTTCCCCAATTGTTATATATCCAACAATTGGATCGCCCGGAATTGGACTACAACATCTTGCAAAATTATGCTCAATTCCACGAAATTCATTATCTACAATAATTCCTCTATTGGAACTTCTAGCAATTTTCGCAAAATCATCAAATTCTAATTCATTAGGAAGTTTATCTTCAATTTTCTCAACTTTTGGATTAACAATTTCATCAATATCTATCTTATTATGTGCAATTGCTCCATAAAATTGATTATGATTATCAAACTTTTGTTTTCTAACCATCTTATCAAATTCTTCCTGATTAAAGACCTTTTTTAGTTTTTTAAGCTTCTTCTCCCAAATATCTCTTCCAGAAAGTATTGTTTTTTCTTCTTCTTGATTTAAATACTTTCTAATATTTGTTTTTGCTTTATGTGTTTGAACAAATTGCAACCAGTTTTTATTTGGTTTTTGATTTTTAGAAGTTATTATATCAACTTGATCTCCACTACTTAACTTTGTATTAAGTGGAACTATTTTTCCATTTACTTTTGCACCAATACAGTTGTAGCCAACTTTACTATGAATATCAAAAGCAAAATCTACAGGAGTAGAATTTATTGGTAATCTTCTTAAATCGCCTTTAGGTGTAAAGGCATAAATCTCGTCTTGGTATAGGTTTAGCTTAAAACTAGATAGTAATTCTTTTGGAGCATCATTTTTTTCAACTGTGGAAAATATATCTCTAACCCAATTTACCCATTCTTCCATTTCAGTATCAGTTTGATTAAAGCTCTCTTTATACTTCCAATGTGCTGCTACTCCCTTTTCAGAAATTTCATGCATTTTTCGAGTTCTAATCTGAATTTCAACATGCTTACCTTCGGGACCAATTACAGTATTGTGAATTGATTGATAATTATTCTTTTTTGGAATAGATATATAATCCTTAAATCTATCTATTGGATTATAAAGTTGATTTACAACACCTAAAACATAATAACATTCATTAGGATCATTACTCTCAAGAATTATTCTAATAGCAAACAAATCATAAATGTTATCAATGGTTGTATTTTGTTTAATTAACTTTTTAAATATTGAAAAAATATGTTTAGCCCTTCCACTAATTTCAAATTTAAGTCCATGCTCCCTTAATTTGCTTTCAAGCGGAGCAGAAAATTTCTTTATATATACTTCCCTCTCTTTTCTCTTATCTTTAATTTGCTTTGCAATTTGCTCATATTCTTGATGATTTAAATATTTGAAAGCTAAATCCTCTAATTCCCATTTTATTTCACCAAGACCAAATCTGTTAGCAAAGGGAGCATATATTTCTATAGTTTCTTTTGCTATTCTTCTTTGCTTTTGTTGAGGTACAAATTCTAAGGTTCTCATATTATGTAATCTATCAGCAAATTTTACTAATATTACTCTAATATCTTTTATCATTGAAAGAAGGAGTTTTCTATAATTCTCTGCTTGTGTTAAATCATGCCCTGTAAAAACTCCACTAATTTTTGTAACTCCATTAACTATATCAGCCACTTCTTGTGAAAATTCATTAACAATAAATTCTAAATTAAAATCTGTATCTTCAACTACGTCATGAAGTAGTGCTACAACAACAGAGATATCGTCAAGTGGCATTTCGCTTGCCACAATTAGTGCTACTTCATAGGGATGAATAAAATATGGTTCTCCTGAAGCCCTAAAGTCATTCTTATGAGCTTCAAAACTTAACAGAAAAGCACGTGAAATCATCTCTTCATCAACATGATTTAAGTTAGATTTACAAACCTCTAGAAGTTTATTTAATAATTCTTCTCGTTTATTTTCTGTCAATTCATTCATTTATCTATATTTACTCAACTTACTATTATTTAACAAGTTAACATACATTGTATAATCATTTTTACAGCTACAAAGTACCAAATGTTCGATCGCCAGCATCTCCTAAACCTGGAACTATGTAAGCATTTTCATTTAATGCTCTATCTAGTTGTGCGGTATATATTTTTACATCTGGATGATCTTGCTCCATACGTGCAACTCCTTCGGGAGCAGCTATTAAATTTGCCATCATAACCTCACGTGCTCCCCTTCCCTTCAAAAAATCTGCTGCAACTGATGCACTCCCTCCAGTGGCAAGCATTGGATCAAGAATAATTACTGTAGATGCTCCTAAATTTTTCGGTGCTTTGTAATAATACTCAACTGGTTGAAATGTTTTTTCATCTCTTTGCAATCCAATGTGACCAACTTTAGCATATGGAATCATTTCAATAAATGCTTCAACAAGACTTAAACCAGCTCTCAAAATTGGAACTAGAATAATATCCTTTGTAATCTTATGTCCAACAGTAGTTTCAAGTGGAGTTTTTACATCCACTTCAGTTACATCAAAGTTTTTACTTACTTCGGATGCAAGAATATATGCTATTCGTTTAAGTGCTAATCTAAATTGATATTCTTTGGTTTCCTCATCGCGTAGATATGTCATATCTCTTTTAATAAGAGGATTTTCAATTACTGTTAAATTTTTCATCTGTTTATAATTCTCCATTAAATTTGTCATTCCCGAATGATTTAATCGGGAATATTTCATATTCTGAGATTCCCGATTAAATCATTCGGAAATGAGAGTCGTTTTTTATAATCCTCTGGTTTCCACAAAAAAAGAGAGGAACAGATGTGTATAAAAAATATTTGCTCGGTTCATTCTTCCTCTTGAGCATTTTTATTTTTCAAACTAATTGTTATTGCAACTCCATGAAAACCAAAGTGTTTTCTAACTAATCTTTCTAAAAATCGATGGTACGAATCGGGAACATATTTTACCTCATTTGCAAAAAAGAGAAATATTGGATATTTGCTTCCAACCTGAGTAACGTACTTAATTTTCACTTCTTTTCCAGTTTTAGTTGCTGGAGGCGGAGTTCTTTGAATATCTGGGAGCAACATTTCATTTAATTTGCTTGTAGATATTTTCTTCTTTCTCTCAGATTCTATCTGTTTTGCCAAGTCAACAACTTTTGTAATCCTTTGTTTTGTAAGTGCTGAAATAAAAACAACAGGTAGATAACTAACTGAACCAAGCTTATCTTTCATTTCAGTTTCAAAATCACGAGCTGTATTAGTCTCTTTATCCATTAAATCCCACTTATTAACAGCAAGAATAATTCCCTTTCGTCTTTGAATTGCTTCATCAATAATCTTTTGATCTTGTTTCTCCAATCCAAATTGAGCATCAATCATAACTATTACTATATCGGAATGCGCAATTGAACGCAAAGTTCTAACATTTGAATAAAATTCTATATTCTCTTTTACTCTTGATTTTTTTCGCAAACCAGCTGTATCAATTAAAAGAATTTCTTCACCATAATATTTCAGTACAGAGTTTATACTATCACGTGTTGTACCTGGAATATCTGTAACTATACTTCTATCAACCCCAAGCAAAGCATTAGTTAGGGATGATTTTCCTGCATTCGGACGACCAACAATGGATATTTTTAACCGAGGATCCTCATCATCAATAAACTTCTCAAAATCTATTTTATCGAGAAGTGCATCTAGTGTATCTCCGAGATTTCTACCATGTGTAGCAGAAATATCAAAAACATCGCCAACAGAAAGATTCCAAAACTCTGCAGCTTCCAAACCCATTTTTTCATTATCTAATTTATTTACTAGCACAAGAACTGGCTTACTCGAGCTATGTAGCATTCTACCAATTTCTTCATCCACTGGAGTTAAACCATCTCGTCCATCTGTAACGAAAAGTATTGCATCAGCTTCGTCGAGAGCAATTTCAACTTGCTCACGAATTGCTGTCTCAAATAATTCAGGTGAATTTGGAACATACCCACCAGTATCAATTATTTGAAATGTCTGCCCATTCCATTCTACGTTTCCATAATGCCTATCGCGAGTTACTCCGCTTTCATCATCAACTATAGCATTTTTCGATTTTGTTAATCTATTAAAAAGAGTTGATTTACCAACGTTTGGTCTTCCAACAATTACTACTAATGGTGTGCTCATAATATTCCTTAATTTACTAACCGCAAATTTAACTAAATAAGGCTTTAATAAAAAGAGTTGATTACTTGAGTTTTCTTATATTGACATTAAATTTATTATGTATTACCTTTATGGCAATCAAATAATATTTAAGGAATTTATTATGGATACCCTAACATTAAAAGTACCCGAAATAATTAAAGAGAAGTTAAATTCCTTTGCTAAAAAGAAAGGACTAAGTCGCTCAGAAATTATTAGAAATGCACTTCTTGAATACTTTTCTAGAGATGAATTGGATAAAAAAGGAACATTTGTAGAATTTTCTAAAGATTTAGCTGGAAGTATAGATGGACCATCAGATTTATCAGTTAATAATAATCATTTAGATGGATATGGTAAATGATTGAGAAAGTAATCATTTTGGATACCGGACCATTAGTTGCATTTTTAAATAAATCTGATAAATACCATACATGGGCAGTTACCCAGTTTTCTCAAATGAAACCCCCATTTAATACTTGTGAATCTGTAATTTCAGAAGCAAGTTTCCTGCTAAAGAATTTTGATAATGGCGTTGCAAATATTTTTAAACTTATTAGTCGGGATCTGATAAAAATTGATTTTAATTTAAAATATGAATCTAGTGAAGTTCAAAGACTCTTATACAAATATATTGATGTTCCAATGTCTTTGGCAGATGGTTGTCTGGTTAGAATGTCTGAACAAATTACAAATAGTGCAATTTGTACGCTTGATAGTGATTTTAAAATTTATAGAAAAGAACGAAGAAAAGTAATTCCAATTATTTTTCCAAAATAACAAATAATTAAAGGCAAAAAAAAATGGCAGATGAAGTAAATAAAATAATATACTCAATGTATAAAGTGAGTAAGTTTTACGACCGCACACCAATAATAAAAGATATATCTCTTTCATATTTTTATGGGGCTAAAATTGGAGTGCTAGGGCTTAACGGTTCGGGTAAAAGTACGCTTCTCAAAATACTTGCTGGAGTGGATAAGGATTTTAACGGAGAGACCTCAATCTCACCAGGGTTCACAATTGGTTATCTTGAACAAGAACCACAGTTGGATGAAGAAAAAACAGTAAAAGAAATTGTACAAGAAGGAGTTCAAGAGATTGTTGATTTACTTCAAGAGTATGATGATATAAATGCAAAGTTTGCAGAGCCAATGGGTGATGATGAAATGACCGCACTTATAGAACGACAAGGGAAAGTACAAGAGTTAATTGATAATAAAGACGCGTGGGATATAGATTCGAAACTAGAAATGGCAATGGATACTCTTGGATGCCCACCGGCTGATACACTAGTTAAAGTAATTTCTGGTGGTGAGAAGCGTCGTGTTGCACTAACTCGCCTCTTACTACAGAAGCCTGATATTCTTTTATTGGATGAGCCTACAAACCATCTGGATGCTGAAACCATACTTTGGTTAGAAGCAGAATTAAATCGTTATCCAGGAACAATTATTGCTGTTACTCACGATAGATATTTCTTGGATAATGTAGCTGGTTGGATTTTAGAACTCGATAAAGGGGAAGGTATTCCTTGGAAAGGAAATTACTCCTCTTGGCTCGAACAAAAATCGAACAGATTAAAGCAAGAAGAGAAAAGAGAAAGTGATAGACAAAAAACTCTTGCTCGTGAGTTGGAGTGGATTAGAATGTCACCCAAAGGCAGACATGCAAAATCGAAAGCTAGAATTAGCTCGTACGAAAGTATGCTAAAAGAAGAGAGCGAAGGAAGACAAAAAGAATTACAATTGTACATTCCTGCAGGTCCACGTCTCGGAAACGTAGTTATTGAAGCCGAAAGTGTTGCTAAATCATTTGGAGAGAAGCTACTTTACGATGATATGAATTTCAAACTTCCACCTGGAGGAATTGTGGGTGTTATCGGTCCAAATGGTTCGGGTAAAACAACTTTATTTAATATGATTACAGAAAGAATAAAGCAAGATAGTGGAAATTTCATAATTGGAGACACAGTTAAACTTGCATATGTTGACCAAAGCCGAGATGCTTTAGACCCTGATAAATCTGTTTGGGAAATGATTAGTGGTGGTAACGAAATAATCATGCTTGGAAATAGAGAATTTAACTCCAGAGCTTATGTTGGGCAATTCAATTTTGGTGGTGGTTCACAGAAAACAAAAGTTGGAGTTCTCTCAGGTGGTGAGCGAAACCGTGTTCAGCTCGCAATGGTATTAAAAGAAGGTGCAAATGTAATTCTGTTGGATGAACCTACAAACGATCTTGATGTTAACACAATGAGAGCATTAGAAGAAGGATTACTAAACTTTGCTGGTTGTGCCGTTGTAATTAGTCACGATAGATGGTTCTTAGATAGAATATGTACTCACATGTTAGCCTTTGAAGGTGACAGTAAAGTTGTTTGGTTCGAAGGAAATTTCTCCGATTATCAAGAAAATAGGAAAGAGAGACTTGGTGCTACCGCTGAAATTCCACAAAGAATAAAATATAAAAAACTAACTAGATAAAATAAATTAACTTGATACCCAAATGGCGAGGTTTAATCCTCGCCATTTAATTATTTTTGTATAATCTAACTTACACGATAATATTAAAAAGGTAATAATTGAAAAGGGCAATAATTTTTCTTCTACTAATATTTACTTATAATCATTATTCGCAAGTATCAGTAGCTGCTTATCATCCAAGTGCATTTCTTCCGCATGGTCTTTAATTACCACTTCTAAATGGTAGTGGTAATTCTGCAATTACTAATGATGTATCAAATATTTCATCAATAAATCCAGCTGCATTAGAAATTTTTAATAATTTCACACTTGGATTTTCATACCAGTATGAAACTAAAATTGATGAATCTTGGATAGCTGATATTGGTAGTAAAAGGATTAATAATTGGGTACCACAAAGTGCTGGAATTGTTTTTCCTTATAATGATTTAAGAATTGCTATTTCTATGAATCAAAAATATAATCGCGCTTTACTCTTTGGAGAAATGGAAATTACTACTATAGAAAAACCAGATGGGACTGGTGAAATCATTGAAGTTGAGAATGAAACATTTATTTATAATTATTCATTTTCTACCTCTTACACAGTTGAAAATTTCCTCAGCAATTCTCAACTATCTTTTGGATTTCGAATTGGATTTTACAAGTTAACAGATTACCAGAGATTATATGAGAGTTGGATTGATGCTTCTGTTTATTCTAATGATATTTCATTTGGAGTGTTATATACAACACCCATAGTTGAGAACCATTCTTTAAAACTTGGGATACTTTATCAAAGTAAATTTGATTTTAATGAGCAAGTAGAAGTATTTAGAGATGAAGTTCTAATTGATGATAATAGTCTATTCCCTCAAATAAATTATCCAACTGAAATGAGATTAGTTGCTAAATTCCCTTCTACTATACGTTTTGATATTGGTTTTTCCCAAATAAATAAATTTCAATTTTTGGCTAGTATTTCAAACTCATATTGGAATGATATTTCAGATAACCATAAAAATCAGATTGAGATTTCAAGTAGTTTTTCATATGACATGAGTGAATCATTTTCACCATCCCTCGGATTTGCATATTCAGAAAAAGAATTTGTTGTGGATTATTTTAATGCCAATGAAAAACTGGATGTTATCTTTCTAACTGCGGGTGCTGTATTTAAGTTTAACAATTTATCAGTCAATCTTGCAATTGCTGATAGCCATCTTTTTTCCGGTGATTTTAGGAAAACAACAATTGGCAAACTTGGCCTTAGCTATTCATTTTAATAAATTATGCGTTTAACTTGATTCAAAAATGGCGAGATATAATCCTCGCCATTTTAGTAGAATAAATTTCCTTTAAGAACATATCAAATAATCATCTCAAATATGATGCTTTAAACATTTCATCCATACTCTCAATTGGTTTATTTGGCTTTAATTCTTTTGTTAAAAATTTCCATATTTTCAATCTTATTTCTCTTCCAATCTTTGTATCAATTCTATCAAATGAGTGTCCACCAGGTATATCTTTATAGATTTCATATTCAAATTTTTTCTGATCCGCTTTTAAGGATTTTATAAGATGCTCAACTTCCAAAACATTTACATCATCATCATTAGTATTTGTGTGTATCAACAATGGTGTATTTTCAAATTTATGAGTGTTCCAAGCAGGCGAACGTTTTTTATATTCCTCAACATTTTGATAAGCTGTTTTTCCAATATGATAATCAACTGAATATAAATCTCTATAACTATCTGTATAATATCCCATCCGTGAAATTAAATCACTCACCGGAACACCAGCAAAAGCGACTGCAAAATCATCTGGATGCTCGAAAATATTCATCAATGCAATTAAACCACCATGACTCCACCCAATAATTCCAACTCTATTACCATCAATGAATTCATAGTTGTCAACCATATGATTTTTAGCACTAAAAACATCCTCCACTTCTAAACCACCATAATCAATTCGTTCATATTGTGTTTTGCCATAGCCAGTACTCCCTCTGTATTCAGGTGCAACAACAATATATTCCTGATATATTAATTCTTTAATAATATGTGTGTAATAAGTTGTAAAATCTCCATGTACTCCCCCGTGCGGTAAAACAATAAGAGGATATTTTTTTGAATAATCAATATCCTTTGGAATGAAAACATAGTTCCAGAATTTAATTGGATTCTTAATACCCATTGCAGTTTTATTCTTAAAATTTTTCTCAGAAGGTGGACCCGTAATATATATTTTATCAATAAATGCAACATCACGAACTCTATTATACCAAATTACATCATCAGTTTTTTTCTCAAGTACATCAAGTCTGTGTTGAAGATTCTTATTGTTTTTTTCAACAATATCTTGGATATGTTGTGAGTTTTCATCTTTGGTTTGAGAATGAAGTGAAAATACTATTAATACTGAAAAAAAAAGAATTCTAGTTAGAGTTATCATTTTAAGTTCCTCATAAATAATTCAAATAAGATTAACTAATTTATGTTAAAAAATATGCTCCTACAAATACTTGGAATAATAAACAGATGATTGTAAGTAAATCATTCCTAAAAAAGAAACTACATTTTTCATAAATGATAATTTTGTCCGGTTTCTTTATTATATAAGACCATATCAATAAAAAAAACATTTCATTTACAGTCGTAAAATAAAACATTTGTAATTACTTAAAAAGAGGACATCAATGGCATAAATTATGATGCAATTTTGCAAGCAAATATTGGAGAGTTTATGCCGAAATTATTTAAGAAACATTTATCCTTTAAAGGTGGATTACACCCAAAGGAATATAAACATCTAACATCCAATCTCCCCTTCGAAACAATTCCAAATCCATCAAAAATTATTTTACCTCTTTCACAGCATATTGGTGCGCCTTCTACTTCAGTAGTAAAAAAGAGAGACGAAGTTTTGGCTGGTCAATTAATTGCAACTCAAACTGGAGCTATTTCAGTACCAATTTATAGTCCAGTTTCTGGAAAAGTATTAAGCCTTGGAATGGAAGATACTGTATCTAGCTTTGCTAAAAAATCTATAACAATACAAAGCAATGAAAACTCTGAAATAAATAAATTGCCAGAGTTGGATTTAGATAACCTCACGGATAGTGTAATCCGCGAAAGAGTTCAACTTGCAGGAATTGTAGGACTTGGTGGAGCAGCGTTTCCAACATATTTTAAACTAACTCCACCCAAAGATAAAGTTATTGATTGTGTAATTCTAAATGGGTGTGAATGTGAACCTTATTTAACTCGCGATTACAGATTAATGCTCGAGCGTCCAAAAGATTTAATAAATGGATTAAAGTTAATAATGAAGGCACTTAATGTTGATAATGGTGCTATAGGAATCGAGGATAACAAAGAAGATGTAGTTGAAATTCTACAAAACTTAGTTAAGAATGATGATTCTATTAAAATTGTTTCATTAAAAACTAAGTACCCTCAGGGTGCTGAAAAAATGTTAATAAAGGCAATTCTTGATAGAGAAGTTCCTCCTGGAAAATTACCATTTGATGTTGGAGTTTCTGTTCAGAACATTGGGACTGCAATTGCAATTTTTGAAGCTGTCTATTTGGGAATGCCACAGATATCAGCTTCACTAACTGTTTCGGGATTAGGAATTAAAACTCCTAATAATTTAATAGTGCCTGTTGGAACTCCACTAATTGATGTTTTAGAATACTGTGGTGGAGTAACCAAAGATGCTAAACGTGTTGTTGTCGGTGGTCCAATGATGGGAATAGCACAACACAACCCAAATGCAACAATAATGAAAGCAACTTCTGGGATTTTGGTATTAACAGATGCAGAGATAAACCAGTTTGACGAGACAAATTGTTTAAAATGCGGAAAATGTATTGAAGTTTGCCCAGTAAATCTCACTCCAACAAAACTAGCGAAATATTCTCAACTTGATCGACTTAATGATGCGGAAGAGAATGGCATATTCACTTGTATGGAATGTGGAACTTGTGCATATGTGTGCCCGGCAAATATACCACTAGTTCAATGGATTGCATTTGGGAAGAATAAAATATCTATCGCAAAAAAAGCTGTATAAAAGGAATATCTTATGACAGAAAGTACTTTAGAAAATAATCCAAATTTAGAGATTGCAAGATCACCTCATGTACACTCACATTGGTCTACGAAACAAGTGATGTGGCTTGTTATCATTGCACTTATTCCATCTATTATTTCTGCTTTAGTTTTCTTTGGAATATCCCAACTACCAATAATTTTGGTTAGCGTGGGTTTTGCTATACTAACAGAAGCGTCAATAAAAAAGATAAGAAAGCAAACTATTACTATTACCGATGGAAGTGCTATTATAACTGGATTATTATTAGCACTAACTCTCCCCCCAAATTTTTCTTTAGTTTCAACTGCAATAGGCGCAGTGGTTGCTGTTGGAATTGGTAAAGAAGTATTTGGTGGATTAGGTTTTAATATTTTTAATCCAGCACTAGTGGGAAGAGCATTTTTGCAGGCTGCATTTCCTGTACATATTACTACTTGGACTAATCCAAGTTTTTCAGATGCTGTTTCTTCAGCAACCCCTCTTTCGTTAATGAAATTTGATAGTAAATTTGAATCTATCAACAACTTATTTTTAGGAAACATTGGAGGTTCACTTGGTGAGACCTCAGCAATTGCAATTTTAATTGGTGCAATTTTTCTTTTGGTCACTGGAGTAATAAACTACAGAGTCCCATTAGCAATGATTCTTTCAGCAATTGTTTTTGGAGGAGTGTTTTGGCTGATAGATTCATCAATTTATCCAAATCCACTATTTCATTTATTCGCTGGTGGGTTTCTATTTGGAACAATTTTCATGGCAACAGATTGGGTAACTTCTCCCCTGCATTCAAAGGGTATGTGGATTTATGGTATTTCAATTTCATTAGTTATAGTTCTTATTAGATTATTTGGAGGCTTACCTGAAGGGGTAATGTATTCAATATTACTGCTAAACGCCTTTGTACCGTTGATTAATAAATATACCAAACCTCAAATATTTGGGGAGGAAAAATGAAAGAATCATCAGAAAATAGTCACTCGAAATTAGTTGTTAAAATGATATTTACTTTATCAATTATCGGAATTATTTCAGGAGCTCTCCTCTCAGAATTGAGTGGATGGGCAGCACCTAAAATTGCCAAACATCGACTTGAGGATACAAAGAAGGCTATATTTTTAGTTCAACCAAATGGGAATAGTTATAAGAAAATTGAACCATTAGAATTCGAATTATACACAGTTTCAAAAAACGATTCTTTAATTGGTTATGCACTTCCCTATTCAGGTAGCGGTTTTCAGGGTAATATTAGATTAATGGTTGGTCTGGATAGTGAGCTTAAAGAAATAATAGGAATGAGAGTTTTAGAACAAGTTGAAACACCCGGCCTTGGAACAAAAGTTACAGAAGAACCATTCACAAATCAATTTATTAATCTAGTTGCAAATCCATTTATTGAATGTATCAAAAACACAAAAGCAACAAAAAACAACGAAGTTGAAGCAATTACAGGTGCAACAATTTCTTCAAAAGCTGTTTTAAGAATTATTAATAGTGGATTAACTGAAGTACGCTCTCTAAAAAAAGAGGGGAAATTATAATGAAAAATATTAGTTTAATTAAAGAATATTCAAAAGGTATCTGGAAAAACAATCCAGTCTTTATTCAAGTATTAGGTATGTGTCCAACACTAGCAGTTACTGTATCAGCTATAAATGGTATTGCAATGGCACTTGCAACTACATTTGTACTTTTGTTTTCAAGCATTATCATTTCATTAATAAGAAAACTAATTCCAGCTCAAGTGAGAATTGCATCTTACATATTAATTATTGCAACTTTTGTTACAATTGTTGATTTAGTAATGAAAGCACAGTTTCCTGAATTAAGTAAGGCTCTTGGACCATACATCCCTTTAATAGTTGTAAACTGCTTAATTCTGGGACGACAAGAAGCATTCTCTTCTAAAAACGGAGTATTGCGCTCTGCATTAGATTCTCTTGGAATGGGAACTGGTTTTTTAATAGCCCTTTTTAGTTTAGGTGGAATTCGTGAGATTTTAGGAACTCGTACATTACTTGGATTTCAAATAATGCCAAATATTTTTGAACCATGGTTGATAATGATTTTACCTGCAGGTGCTTTTTTAACACTTGGTTTACTGATGGCGTACTTAAACTCGTTTTCAATTAGAAAAAAGCAAAATGAAAAAGCTTCATTAATTTCTGAATATAAATTAGCAAAGAGTAAATCTAGTCTTGAGGAGAAAACCTAATGGAACTTATTTTAATATTTTTTTCTGCTGCAATTGTAAATAATTTCGTTCTCTCTTACTTTCTTGGAATTTGCCCATTTATTGGTGTTTCAAATAAAATTTCATCTGCATTTTCCATGGGACTTGCCACAACCTTTGTAATGGTGATTACTTCAATTGTAACATGGCTTATTTATCATATGATATTACTCCCCTATCATTTAGAATTTCTGCAATATGTTTCTTTTATACTAGTAATAGCTTCGCTTGTACAATTTGTGGAAATGTTTATAAAAAAAATGAGTCAACCCTTATATAGAGCATTAGGAATATTTCTCCCTCTTATTACAACAAATTGCGCAATACTCGGACTAGCTCTTTTTATTGTATTGCGTGAGTATACTTTTGTTGAAGGAATATTTTTCGGTCTTGGAGCTGGAGCAGGGTTTACTCTTGCAATAACAATAATGGCTGGAATTAGAGAGGAGCTAGATTTAGCTGATATTCCAGAACCATTTAAAGGAGCTCCAATTACGTTAATAGTTGCTGGTATTTTAGCACTAGCTTTCATGGGTTTTTCTGGATTAATTACTTCATAGGAATTATTAAAATGACTGAGACATTAATATTAGCATTAACAACAATGGGTGGCTTAGGTTTTATTTTTGCTGGTGGATTAGCAATTGCTGACAAAAAACTTAGGGTTGAAGAGAATCCATTAATTGCACAAATTAACGATTTATTACCCGGTGCAAATTGTGGCGCATGTGGTAAAGCAGGATGTTACGATTTTGCAGTAAACGTAGCAGAAGGAAAAATGAAAGTTAATGGTTGTCCAGTTGGTGGCGAAGAAGTTGCAAATTCAATAGCCAATATTCTTGGTATTGAAACCGACATCAGCATTAAATTAGTTCCAAGGATTCTATGCAGAGGTGGTAATAAAGAAGCCAAAGTAAAATCTGTTGATTATAAGGGGCCTGAGTTATGCTCAGCGATGAAAATTATTGGTGGTGGACCAAAACTTTGCGAATACGCTTGTCTTGGCGGAGGAGATTGCATTGAAGCATGCCAGTTTGGAGCCATAATAATGAATGACAATAATCTACCAGAAGTAATTGAAGATTTGTGTACAAGTTGTGGTTTATGTGCTAAAGCTTGCTCCAGAAATATTATTGAAATGCATCCAATAGATAGAAGAGTTTTTGTTTTTTGCAAAAATCATGATGACCCTAAAAAATCTATGGCTGTTTGCTCGGCATCGTGTACAGGATGTGGAATATGTGCTCGCGCATCTGAAGGTAGTATTGAAATAAAGAATTCATTAGCAGAAATAGATTATGAAAATTTTTACACCTCAGATTTCCCATTTGAGAAGTGTAAATCAAAAGCAATTTCATTCTTAAATTAATTGAATCATTTTTATAAAATTGGGTATTTAAAATATGCACGAAGAAATAAAAGAGAAAGGAATTGTAAATAAAATTAATGGTTCCACAGTAGAAGTTTTAATGAACTCATCGGAAGAATGTGAGGAATGTACGGCAAAATTGTTTTGTAAACCTACATCGAATGAGAAAAACATCTTATCAATTACTAGTAACGATAAATTTCAAATTGGGGATTTTGTGGAAGTTGCTGTTAAAGGAAAAACTGTTCTTTTATTTACATTCTTTCTATATGGAATTCCACTCATAATGCTAATTGCTATTCTTTTAATAGGATTATATTTCTTAAGAGGTATAGCTAATAATGAGTTTTACTCTTTCGCAATTAGTATGTTTTTAATTACAGTCTATTATTTTCTTTTTAACAAATTTATTAAAGAAAATGTAAATTTCTTTAATACTCCAACCATTATTAAAACCGATAACTAACACTTAATTCTGGGTAGAAAACTCTATTGTACCCAATTGAACTAGTACCCATTTTTACATCCGTATTAAAACTTCTGTTATAACTATTAGCTGCAAAAGCAGCTTCTACAGCACTAAGAATATGATTAGCGACTAATATTTTAACTGCTAAATTTGATGTATCGTAGTAACTATTTGCTTTGCCACGTTCATCTGCATACCAATAAAATGTATCTGTTAAATCATCTCCATAATTGTAATCATCATCGTAATTAAAATCATTCCAACCTGGATTAAATTGTTGGTACTTTCCAATCATCTCGTAATACTGTTGATCCTCATACGGTGCAAGACGATGAGAATAGTATCCACCAATTGTAGTCTCTAAATCATTTAATTTGCCCCAAATTACTTCACCATCTCCATCAAAAATATCTAAAATGGGATCACCCTCTGAAATTTCTGGATTAATTCTTGTTGCATTATCAACTGACCAATTTGCGTACTTATCAACTGTCCATCCTTCTGATGAATTTGCAAAGTTCTCATAGCTTGTAGTTTGGTCATCACCTTTATTATTATATGATATTGCAGTTACAATAGCTGCAACTTCAATGGCTGCAAAGATTGCAGTCTTCCAATAATCTTCGTTGTAAGCCTGTCCAGCTCCAGGAAGTATTACAGACATGCCAGCAGCAAGCATTGGAGAACGTTTTTTGAATGCTATGCTAACTTCCACTTCTTCATCAAGTTCATAATTAGCAGAACTTATTAAAAGGTCTTGTGAAAGATTTCCACTTAGTATTAATTCACTTTCTTGAGCACTTAAAAAAGTTGCACAAATCAGTATTATAAAAATTATTTTTTTCATATCAGTCATGTTTCCCTTGTCAATACGAGGTGTCAGTTTTTTGGACGACGAAGTAATCTACAACAGATTGCTTCATCCCACAAAACGGGATTCGCAATGACTCTTTATTTTTTATCTTAGCTACAAAGAAAAATCAAACAATACCCCAGCATAGAAAATAAATTCTTGTCCGTAATGAATATCTTCGTCTCGAACTACTCTTGTAAATTTATCAAATCCATATGCAACATTTGCAAATATTGCTGTTGGGAAGAGATAAAATGAATTCATCTTTATTCTAATTTCCGCACCTGCAGCTTTCTTTTGCAAATCCATTCGTGCAAAATCATCATCCCATGAATTCCATGCATTCCCAACATCTGCATATACCGACATAAATATTTTATCCAAATACCATGGTCCATACTTAGCATCTATATTTCTAAAAAGAGGAAATCTATATTCAAGATGCATCCAATAAGCTTGATTACCACCAATTGAATAGAACGGATATCCTTTCATACCTACTAGACCACCAATATAATAATCAAAGAAATCTGGTAGTTCTGCACCAATAATTGAACCAACTTTTAGTCTTCCATTTATTGTATGACCATACTTATTAATCGATACATATTCCTTCCAATCCATTTCAGCTCGCATGAAATTATAATCATTGTATTGCGGAACTAAAACTCCATTCTCAATTTCGTATTCCCCTTCATCATTATAATCATCATTCTCATAGTTTAGTTGAAGCGTTATATCTCTTCCAATTGGGTTTATATCAGCATCCTTATGAGGTTCAAAAGCCTTGTGCCAAAATGTAAGCTGAATATTTCTTCCAACAAAATATGTATCCTTAGTTGATGGATAAAGACCAGCATTATTCGGTAATGAGAAACTACCTAATGTTGCAACATAATCACTATATATAAATCGCAGTTCTAAATCAGTCCCTTTTGCAAATACTCTTTGCTTAAATGCTAAATCAACTTCAAATAAATTATATGTAACATCTGTAGGAACTACATAATCATAAGTTGGTGGAGAGGTTGTTGAATCAGCACCAAAAAACAAATCGACATCAGCTTTACGACTTACGCTATAGAGTTCAAGTGAAACTGTTGGTTTAATTCCAATATTATAAAGTAGTGGAAGCTTATTACGATACTCTAAAGAGAGGTAAATATCTCTCTCTAATCGTTTATTTATAGCAAGCGCACCAAATATTGAATACCGATTAAGATAATCGTTTGAGGCAAAGTAGACACCAGGCTTAAATTTATCGAGCATTGTGTTATTGCCAGTATTGTAATTATCAAATCGCACAAATGGGAAAAATGTCATACTAGAAAAAATGCCTGAATATGGTTCAGCTTCATATTCTAATTTAGTGTCGTCATAATTTTTAAGATGATTTAAATCAAAACTATTTATATCACCATTTGGTTTATCATTTCCAATTGGAGGATTATTTTGCCACACATATTTTTTTGTGTCATCAACATTATTCTGTTCTTCAGCATCTAATTTATATATTTGATATCCGTGTGAATTATATCCAGCATAGATAATATTTCCATCTTTATCCGCAGTTGGCATAAATGCACCACCAAGTACATTTGAGATTTGACTTCGCTTCTGTGTGGTTTTATCTATTTTGTATAGATTAAAAATACCAGTTTCATTTGATGCATAAATCAAATCCCCATCATTATTATAAATGGCATTTCGCTCATCATTTTTTGTTTGGATTAAAAACTCAAAGTTTGTTCCGTCTACATCAACCTTAGCAATATCACGACCTTCTTTAATTGAGGAATCAAAGATGATATGAGAATCATCATTTGAGAATTTTGGATTGTAAATTTGCTCCCCTTCTTCAAAGAATGTAAGTCGCTTGAAGTTCTTTCCATCAACATCGATAAGCCCAAGGTTAGTAGTTCCATCTTTTTGATAAACAAATGTAATTTTCTTTCCATCCTTCGAAAGATTTGGATTGTTTGCTCTTAATCCATTTGTTAAACGTTCATCATCTTCCTCTTCAATATCGTAAACAAAAATATCGTGAATGTTTGCCCACTCTGGATTATCGTCAGTTAGTTTTGCAAATATTATTTTACCATCATCAGTTAGAGAAACAGTTGAGCGAATATTTCCGATTATTTTTTTCTTTTTATTTGTTGCTAAATCAAATTCATAAAGAGAAGATGTACCCATATAATCTTTCCCTTGATTTGAAATAAAATAGAACTTGGAACCATCCTTTGAATAGATTGGATAGAAATTTCCAAATCCATCATCTTGAATAAGCTTACCAGCAACTAAATTGCTTTGAACATCTTTAATTCTTTTATTATAGCTCAAAGTTAAATAAGCTTTCCATTCATCATATATTTCAATTCCATCTTTGCCGAGCACATCTTCAAAAGCAGCATCAATTGTGAAATTTGTTAGTTTACCAAGTTTTTCGGTAATTAGTCTCAGTTTATCTTCGCCGTATTGTTGTGAAATATAAAGCGTTAATGCAAATCCAGAATTGTAAACAGATTCGTTACCAAGACTAGTTTTACCAAATACTCCCATTTCATTCCAGGTAAGCATATTGTCATCTAATACATAACTACGCAAAATCATATCACGATGAGAATCCCAGTTTTCATATCCAAACTCTTTTCGCATATATTGGGCTGTACCTTCTGCAAACCATGCTGGAATATTTATACTTGCAATAGGATATGAAACAATTTTATCGGGATATCCATAAAGTAAATCAGGACGACGAATATCTTCGTAATCTAAGAATTGCAAATAGACTGCAGGTATTGCTCTCCCCCACTTCATTGCAGCTTGAATTTGCACCATGTGAGTAAACTCATGCGAAATTACATTACGCAACCAATTATGAGTTCCTCGTAAATCGAAGTCTAATGCAGATGCCCATATTTCAATTTTGTTGTCAAAGAAGTAAGTCGCTCCATTTGAGTAATCATCTTTGTCTTTAATTACATAGTGAACTTTATCTGGCGCATAACCATATAATGATGTAATTGGTCCCCAAACTTCATCACCAATTTTTGCAATAACTTTTGCAGTACGCTCAGCACCTTCATGATAGTGGACGAAAACATTCTCACCCTCAATGGTGAACCAATCGTATTCAGATTCGAATTCGTTGTATTGTGCTAAAATAGTGACTGATATGGTTAACAGTAATAGTAGTGTAAATTTTAATTTTTTCATTTCTTTTTAATCATCAATTTTAATTTTTAAACCATCATTTTTTATTGAGTTTATCTTAAAAGTAATTATTGTCATTTCGAACGAAGAGAGAAATCTTTAAGTTGTAGCAAGTATTACAGATTCTCACGTCGCTTCACTCCTCAGAATGACAGCATTAATTCAATAAAACAAATCACAAAACCATCGAGGTTTTTAAACCTCGAAGGTTTTATTTTTGTTAATCTATTTAATAATAGCAATTTTTATAATTTTTGTATCTGTTTTGCCACTATTTGATGTTACTTCTAAATGTGCAAAGTAAACACCACTTTGGATATCATTCACATTCCATACAATCTCGTTATCGAAACCACCAATTCCATCGCCACTTAGTTTTGCTACCAAATCACCAGCAAGGTCAAATATAGTTACTTCTGCTTTAGAATCTTCCGAAACAAAATAGCGTATGTTTGTTACTCCATCATAAACTGGATTTGGCCAATTGTATGCAAGAGATTGTGGGAAATAATCTGTAATAGCTTCACTTGAACTTGCTGCTCCAACAGATGAAGTATTACTCGCATTTCCATTCTCTTCAGTCCAGAACTTTTTGCCATCAAATTGACTAATATTCCAACTGATTAATCTATTCTCCTCAGTAATTACGCTTAGTGATGTCCTATCATTTTGTGAATATACAACTGGAATAGATGCTAATTTACCACCACAAGATATTGGGAAACCATCAATCATTTTTCCAGTTATTCCATCAACTGCAATGATTTTACCGTTGGTTGTAAATGAAATTATATCAGCTACTTTATCATCATTCAAATCAACTGCTAAAGGTGATGAATAGAATGTTGAATTAAACTCATCTTGGAATGGAAAGTTATCAGCTTCAACATCTATAAAGTTAATCGCCTTTATTCCAGATCCATTACTTCTAACTATATAATTACTACCATTATTCTTTAAATCTGCAAGAGCAAATGGAACAACAGAATCTGTTTTAGTTATTTCCACTATTTCATTTAAGCTCGAAATCTGGATTAAACTATTTTCAATTTGGACAATAGCAATTTCTTCTAATCCAGTATTTGTGTTAATTAGTTGAAATGCTTTCTCGCCAATGTAGATTGGCGAATCATTTGGACTTAGATTACTACTCCAATAGAAACTACTAGAAATTGCATTATAACCATTATCAGTAATAGCTATTTGAGTAACAGTAGAATTGAAAATTTTATTCGATTCAATTAGAGTAATAGTTTGAGGTTCAATGTCAATTTTATATTTTCTGATTGCACCATTATTTGTTCCAATTAAAAATTCTATTTCATCATTTGTTTGAGAGAATAGTACAGGAGAAGCTGATGGTTGTTCATTTAATATTAATTGCTTTCTAACAGAGTTATCCGAATATACAAAATAGAATTCCAAAATATTACTATCTGAAATAACTACAATTTCATAACCATTTTGTCCGATAATTAAAGGCTTATACCTAGTCATTATATTGCGTGAAAAACGATCTTCATTATCAAAATCAATTCTACTAATTCCATTTGTAGTTGTTATATAATTATAAGTTTTCTCTCCATTATCAATAGAACTTAACCACTTAACTTCGTATATATCAGGCACATAAATATTTTTATTCATTATCAAATCAATATTATCAGAACCATAAGAAAAACTAAAAGACATTCTATTTGAAATTTCAGAGAAATTTGTGAGTGTAATTAAGCTATTTGAACCACTGTTAGTTTCTGCTTTTGGTTTTGTATCATCAGAAAATTTATTTTCATAATACTCCGCTGGATTGTTTTTGTACCAAGTATCTTCCTTAGTCCCTTCACCAACAACGGTTTCACCAAATATTGTTTGAAATGTTTCACCAATATCTCGGATTCCATCTGCTTCAACAATTGCTACACCACGCTCGTATCTATCGTTGTTTATTGTGTTACTTTCATAATTATCTTCAATTATTCTTTCATCAATATGCCAGATAATTAAACCAAGGTCTTCAAAAGTTTCAATTGTAGAGTTTCTATCTCCACCAGGTAATGCCCAGTCATACTCATCAACATCAACAATTACCCCTTTAAGAGTATCAACATTGTAATAAATATAATTCTCATGATCTCTATAAAAAGTCTCTGTAAAAGTTAGCCCATTACTAATATATGTAATTGACGAACCATCATTTAGTGCATCACGTTTTCTATTTTCGACTAGATAATACTCAGTAGCATTAATTGGAATTTTTATTAATGATGTGTCTCCAACATCTGCAACATATTTATTAACCAAATTTAATTTAGCATCTTCAATTGAAACTTCTGTTGGAGTCACCCAACCAAGAAATATTTTTTCCCACGCTGATGGTTCAGGAGGATAGATTCCTTGATAAACAAAAAATGATTGTCCATCCATTAAACCAAAACGTCCAATAGCACTACGCCCAGTCTCAGTATTGTATAAATCAGGCAACCCAAGATAACTACCAACTGTAGCGGCAATTAAACCATTAGTTGTTAACTCTAATAAAGTTATGCCATCGAAACCTTCAATCTCTCTAGATTCTGTTTCAGGAAGTATTGCACTATTAGTAATATTAAAACTGCCACCATTAACTGGAAAGCCATCAAAATCAGATCCAAAAATGTTTTGCAGTGATTTTTGACTCAGATATACTGATGGTAAATCCCTATCATTACCTAAACTTGTAGATAATGAAATATCTTTCCCCACACCTGCGTGTAATATAAAAAACAGATCATATTGAGAAAAATCAAAATTTGGATTTTGTTGGTCGGCTAGTTGCCACACTTCATCAGCGTATTCGCCAAGTGGTGTGTGATCATTTAGATCGTCCAATGGAGGAGTATAATTTCTCATTGTTTTAGAAACTGTTACAATATCATCTAGTACAGTATATGAGATATTCAATTTTCCATCAGAAACTTTAGCATAATAATTTTCTACAAACTTAAGATGGTTCTCAAAATAAGTTTTATCATGCGGAATTGGATCTAGAATACTGCTACCATAATCTTGCGAATAAATTGATTCAAATTTTCCATTTCCAAATGTTGCATCATCAACATCTTCTTGGAAATCTGACATAACTGCAAGAATTCTTAAGGTATCATTTGATGTAAATCGTTTATAATTATGCGTTGGATTTTGGTTTAACTTGCCAACAAAAGATTGGGCAGTAATACTGCCCAAACCGAATGCTATAAAAACTAGGAATAAATATGTTCTTTTCATATGCTTATAATTTAATTAAGTATTGTCATTCCCACATGTTTCTAGTGGAATCTTTTATATATTTTGAGATTCCCGATAAAATCATTCGGGAATGACATCTGTTTTGTATTCATTTAATTATGTGCATTGCACACTCATAAATGTTTAGTTTCTATTAAATCCCTCTTGGTAGTCCATAGTTTTTCTCTGGAACACTATCCCAGCCTATAACTAATGAAAATCGAAGAGTTCCATCAAGTGGATGGTTTTCACTTTCGGAACCTACTGTTGAAATGTAACTGAAATCGAATCCATAAATATCATATCTAATACCAGCACCAAAAGTCATAAAATTTCTATTTCCAAAATCTGGATCTTCATAGAAATAACCAGCTCTTACAGCAAACATAAAGTCTTCTGGTATTCCGTACCAATACTCAGCACCAGCAGAGAATTCAAGACTCTTCATAAAATCGTTTGATACGTCAGCAGTTGTCGTAGTTGTATCACCATCCAGAATTGAAGACTTACGATTAACAAGAAGTTTACTAACATCACCAAGTAATGTAAGTGAGTTATATTCATCTTGCATAACTCTGTATGCAAAACCTAGACGTGTATTTGTGGGTAATGGATCAGCTTGTGCTTGATCGATATATGAAATATCTGGCCCAATATTACTTACGTTTAATCCTAAACTGAAATTACCACCTAGGAAATTCTGTGGCCGCCACATAGTAGCAATATCAAAACTAACAGTAGATGCAACTCCAGTTCCAACTTCGTTCTCAGTTGGAACATCAGATAGATTAGAATAGATGAATCTGAAATTCATTCCAACTCCCCAATCATCTGATATTTTAGTAGCATACCCTATAGTTGCACCAATATCGAAAGAGTTAAAAGTACCAATAGGGTCGGGGCTTTGCGAACTAGTTCTAATAAATTCGCCATAGTTCATATATGTTAAACTAGCTGTTATACTTCCATCAATCGATTCAACATATTGACGGTAAGTTACATAGTCGTATGATAAATCTAATCCGAATTGTGGTAACCAATTTGCATGAGTAATACCAACTTCAGAACCAGATTGGAAAGCTATACCAGCAGGATTCCAAAATATTGCTGATGAGTTGTCTGCAAGTCCAGTTCCGGCTTCACCGATACCAGCGTGTCTTGAATCGGGCGCAAGAAGTAGGAATGGTACAGCCGCTTCACCCTGAGCATTTATATTGTTAACGTATCCTAACATCAATGCTAATACTGACATGAAAATAAATAATCGCTTCATATGTAAATTACCTCCGTAATGAATTTACTTTTTTTTGTTTTCTTTTATTTAATGTATTATTGATAACTTACCAAGCACATTCTGCTTGCTTTCACCATCAACTGATTTAATTATTAACTTATACAAATAGGTTCCACTTGCAATTTGGGAACCATCTTCGTCTCTACCATCCCAGTCAATTTTTACATATTTATCTGTGACGCTAAACTCTTCAATATTTTTTATTAACCTTCCAGCAATTGTGTATATTTTAATTTTTACATCAATCTGTTCTGTAATATTATGCTGAAATATAAATGTAGTATTTGCACTAAATGGATTTGGATAATTAACAACATCCTTTAATACAACATCATTAGAATTTACTACTGTAAAATAACTAATTTGCTGAGATGGATTGTTAAAAACATCCCAAGCTGTAACCTCTATTTTATGATCGCCTAACTCATAATCTGTAATTTTATAATTAACTTCTCCGCTCTTCCCTTCTGCATCTAAATTACCAACAAAATAGTTTGTAAAATCAATCTCATTAGCGGTATTATCATTTATAACACCTTTTAGCTTATGTCCAATACCAGAACCTGTTGTATTAAGTCCAGTCTCGTCCTCTAAATTTAGAACAATTGTAAAATCTTCATTAACAAGTGTGCCACCTATTGATTCTGCATTATCAAATGCAATATAAATCTCTGGTCCATTTCCATCATTGGTAACAGTTGAATCTGTACCACCAATTACTATACTTTTAGTATAACCGATTCCATCATTCTCTTCATCTTCAATATATGCAGTTATTTTACCATTTTTATTCTCATAAGAAATATCTTGTGGAACTGTAAAGTTAGTTTTAAAACTGCCTTCAGAAACTGTTGCTCTTCCTCTAAATATTACACCTCCAGAAACTACCATTTTGCCAGAAGATCCTAATTCTGGTAAAAGCTTAATTCTATCAGAATCATAAACAGTAATAACCGCTTCACCATTGTATGTTGTGTTAATAGAATTGTCATAATTCCTAATTACTCCTTCAATTGAAACTTTGCTGAGTGCTTTTAATTGAACTTCAGAAGTAAGATTCTCTTCATTTACTTTTTCTATTGTTACAGGAATTTTAGGAATATTGAGTCGAATAGCTGGGTCACAAAAAAGATGAAATTTCTCATCATTATCTGATGCTCTTACACGTTTAGTTAAATAGAACGCTTCTCCAACAGTATTGGTGGACATCTCCTCTAAAGACTCACTCAGTAAATGTGAATAAAATTCTAAATTAATTGCTTGGTTTTGAGTAGCGTAAACAACTCTAGCTGAAGAGAACCCACCTATCATTCCTTTATTTTCGGCTAAAAGAAGTTCTTCAGTTGAACTTTGAGCAGATGGATCATCATATAATCCAAAATCACAGGTTGCTGCGGTAAGGAAGAAATACTTATCATTTTTTAGACTTGGAATTGTAACTGTTCGCTCAAAAACATTTTCATGTGCCCATACATCTGGATTACCATGCCCAATATAATTGACTATAAGGGTGCCTTGGTTTATTGCAGTAATAATAGCTTCATTTACATCTGGTTTACGTCTACCAAAGCCAGTAATTACGGTTGGATATGCAGCAAGATAAATTTTATTTATCTCCATAAATCCAGGAATACGAGTTGAAGCTAAAGTTTCAGATTGCGAGGTGTGAAGTGCATAATCATTTCTATCTGAAGTAAGACCGTCATCAGCAACAAGAGTAACTAAGTTTTTCCACAAACCACTATCCTCTGTTTCATACGCAATAATTTTATCTACAACACTCTCAGCATCACCTTCTGTTTGAATATTTAATCTACCCAATGCAATATCTGCTTTTTGATCATTCCCAGAGATACGCCCATAATAATCATCCATAGGGAAGGATTCTATAATATAAAGTGATTCCTGCGTTTGATAAGTTGGAATATAATTTTTTCCATATCCTTCAACATCAAAATAGTCATAATCGCCATCTCCGAAAAGAAGAACGTAAAATGGTTTTATGCTCCAATTATCGTATCCATATTTCAAGAAATTTCTTATAGCTGTTGGATCCATCATTCCACAAGAGAACTCACTAAATATATCTTCAACAAAAACAACTTTAGTGGATAGTTTTCTAGGGGAATCATTTTGACGATATTCAGCAAGTCTATTAGCTTGTTGAGTAAACTTTTTATCAGTAATAATAATATACTCAGCCCCCTCGCCTGCAACAATACTTTCGGGAAGTTCAATTTCTTCAATATCTGAAATTGATTTATAATTATCTTCTATTATTGCTACATACTTTGAAAGCACTTTTTCTTCACTTACAGAGAAACTAAGTTCACCACCGCTAATGTTTAAAGATTTTATCTCCTTTACATAATCAAAATCTGTTAAGTCAAAGACTCTAATATTGCTATTAGAAAAATTACTAAATTTATATTCAATTACTTGGCTTGTATCATTTGCAAAGAATAATAATTCATTGCTCACTCCCTTATCATTAATAGTTGCACTAAAATCTCTAACATATTCGATCTCATAATAATTTAGATACGCTCTAGATTCAGGTGAAGATATTGGGATATTAAATTTTAATACACTCCTATTATCGGTGAGAGGATTGTTAAACTCTGCACTCCCTATAAAATATATCCCCCATTTATATTGAGCGGAACCATAACCATTCATAGTTTTGGTGCTTATATTTGTTCCATTTTCAGAAACATAGAGTGCTAACGAAGGAGAAGACGCATTTGCAAAACTATAAGAATACTTAATTGGATAATCATTCACTCTACCATCAAGCGAATTAACATATGTACGAGAATTAGTGCTGGAATAGAAATCATCGCCCCAATAATCTCTACCAGATTTACCAATATTTATTTTATCTTCTTCTAAAAACTTAAAGGCTACTGTGGTGGTTTGTATCACTTGTGAATTCTCAGATGAACTATTTTTCATCTCCATTCTTTTTCCACTCTCTCCGCCGGATGAAATCCAATAATAATTATCATGCGAGAATGGATTGTGATATCTTCTAATTTCCTTAGTCGAATTGTATTCCCAAAAATCGGTGCCTCTGCCATAAAACAATATATAATCATTTTCATTAAAAGCACCATCATCTTCACCTTCAACATATATTGCATTTTCAGCTAAACCGTACTGGACTTCAGAAGGAATGCTTTCATCAAGAGCAAATCCTCCATTGTTGAAAATTTTTATCGTTTTAGGGTTAACAGATGCTGCATCTATACCAAGTGACGAAAGTTGACTTCTTGTAATTTTATAAATTCCTTCATCATTGGCTTTAAATCTGTACCAAGTCCCTTCAGCCATTAGGGATTGCGGGGTGCTTTTCTGAAGCTTTTGACTCTCTTTTCCCCAATTTTTGGCAATATCAAAATTTAGAACTACATCTTTTAATAAATTGTCCTTAATTTTTGATACTCCAGAAGTTGAAGCGCCAAAATTTACACGAATAACAATTTTATTGTATAATTTAATTTCTTCCGTTTCAACATCATATTGAACTGGTGAAATTAAAATATCTTGTAACGGAAAATCTCTCGAATAGCCAAAATCACCAAATCGTACTAATTCTCTATTATCAAAATTTTGCTCAGCATTTTTAATTTCAGAAATGGATGGATTTTTATTCCCAATTAGTGGTGCAATTTTCCCCTTTGTAACCGAGTGTTGTGTAGACAACACTTGCAATGTATTGCCAAACTCTGATGGAACCCCAATTGAAATATTTCTATGATTAAGGAAAATCTGATTTATGAATTTATCTGAATATCCAGCTGCATATTCGAAAGGTATACGTAAATATTCTTTACCTTCAATCTCTAATTTTTCTAATTCGGAATATTTTGGCGTGTACTCAAAAGTAATACTCGACTTACTTGATGAAAGTATGCGAACATCGCCATTGGCAAATAGGTTTAAATATAAGAAAAGGGAAATAATTATAAATAATTTGCTTTTCACTTTAACTCCAAATTGAAGAATAATATTTAATATTTTTCGTTAATTGTAAATTAATAACAGTAAAAAGCGTTCTATATAATATTTCCCGTAATTTTAATGTGGAAGTTAAGGACTTTGATATCACTTTGTCAAGTCAAATAATAGTCCTAAATTTATCACAATTTATTTTCTTTTAATCAAGCAACGAACATATGAATATGATCTATAAATGCTTGATCTACAAATAATCTTTATAATTATATCTACAACAATTTCAGTTTCATTAAAACAGTTTTTATATCTTCTCGATTATATGGTTTTATCAAATACCCATCACATCCATTTTTAATCGCTGCTGATACAGTTTCTGAATCTGAAAGAGCTGTTGTCATAATAATTTTCACTTTTTCATGATTTGGATCAATGCTCCTAATCTTTTTAAGAACCTCCATCCCACCAATCCCAGGCATCATTATATCTAAGAGAATAAAATCATATGGTTTATTATCTTGAACAGCTTTTATATAAGCTTTTAGTCCATCCTCTCCATTAGAAACTATATCACATTCACCAAATTGATTTATCATTATTTCAAGAAACTTATGAAATACGGTAACATCTTCAATTATTAGAGCTCTCAATTAACTCACCTTGATTAAAATTCAATATTAGAAATAAACTTAAGTATCAACAAAATTAACGAAATAGAATTATTTATTCAAATAGAATACTAAAAATTGTATTTGCATTATTATTGCGCTATTTTTGCTGTTCAATTTAATATGCGTCCGTAGCTCAGATGGATAGAGCACCAGATTTCGGCTCTGGGGGTCGAGGGTTCGAATCCTTCCGGGCGTACAACTTTTTCACTTAATTATAAGTGATAGAGAATTCCCAAACAGTAAACAGTAAACAGTAAAGTTAATATGCTTTTTGATGAGTACAAGTATAAATTTATGTTCGAAGCTTTAAAGCTTGCTGAGATAGCTTATGAAGAAGATGAAATTCCAATAGGTGCTGTTGTTGTAAAAGATAATAGAATTATTGGAAGGGGCTATAACCAAGTAGAAAAATTGAAAGACCCAACTGCTCATGCAGAAATACTTGCCATAACATCAGCAGC
Organism: uncultured Melioribacteraceae bacterium; assembly: GCA_965370315.1. Taxonomy (GTDB): domain Bacteria; phylum Bacteroidota; class Ignavibacteria; order Ignavibacteriales; family Melioribacteraceae; genus 1-14-2-50-31-20. The sequence continues at coordinate 8,274 of CBDUTO010000023.1, read as the reverse complement.
TAATACTTTAGAGAGTAAGCAGCTTACCGACTGTGATTTATATGTGACTGTTGAACCATGTGTTATGTGTACTGGAGCAATTACCCTTTCAAAAATTAAAAATCTGTACTTTGCAACTTCTGAACCTAAAACTGGAGCTTGTGGATCTATTTATAATATACCGGAAGAAAACAAACTAAATCACAAAGTGAATATTTATTCTGGGATATATGAGTTGGAATCAAAGAATATTCTAAAAAACTACTTTAAAATGAAAAGAAATTCAAAATAGATCAAATTTTTAGGTCTAAATTGTTGTAAAATTCATAGAGTTAAATTATTTTAAGACATCTAATATTTTAAAACTAATTGTATTGATTATGCAAATTATTCTATTCGGAGCTCCAGGGGTTGGCAAAGGAACACAAGCCAAAATACTTTCTCAAAAATATAGTATAAAACATATCTCTACTGGGGACATTTTACGAGATTCAATAGCACGTGAAACTGAATCAGGTTTAGCCGCTAAAGAAGTAGTAGAGAGAGGTGATTTAGTCTCTGACGACTTAATGGGTGGATTAGTAAAAGAGACACTTTGCAATATGGATTACAAGAAAGGTTTCATTTTAGATGGTTTTCCAAGAACTATTGAACAGTGCAAACTTCTTGATGGAATATTTGAAGAACTCAAAATTGACACTCCATATTTTATTATCCTAAAAGCTGATACAGAAATAATAGTAAATAGATTAACAAATAGACGATTATGTACAGAGTGTGCTATTATTGTTAACAAGAAAGATCTTAAAGGTTCTAATATATGCCCAAATTGCGGAGCAGTTGATACTTGTATAAAACGTGAAGATGATAAAAAGAAAGTTGTAAGAAAACGGTTAAATATTTATAGAGATACTACGTTCCCAGTAATTGATTACTATAAAGATAAATACACTTTAGCCATTCTTAACGGAACTGACCCTATTGAGATGGTGACTCAAAAAATCATGGAAATTCTTTCAAAATAGGTAATTCTTAAAATGTCCGGTAAGATAGAGTTTCTAGTGAAAATTAAAAATATTGGAATTCCATTCGTTGAATTTAACGACAATGCCAATTTGCATGCTGAAGCACTACTTGCTCCAATTATAGATGATCACAAGAAATTATTACACGGCTTCACTCAACTAAACCAAAAAAGAACTGCACGAATACTTAAATCCTACAGAGTAAGCGAAGAAGCTACTAAAGCAATGGAAAGCATCAAGACCCCCCAAACATGGTTAATTATTACTGAAGATTGGTGTGGTGATTCAGCTCAAAATATTCCGTTCTTATTTATGATGAGTTTGTTAAACCCAAACATAGATTTAAAGATAATCTACCGTGATGAGAATTTTGATATAATTGATAAATACCTAACAAATGGTGGAAGAGCAATACCCAAAGTTATTGGATTAGATTCTGATGGAAATGAATTGTTTCAATGGGGTCCTAGACCAGAAGTTGCTAAACAATTGGTTACGGATTGGAAAGAGAGTGGACTAACTAAAGAAATATTCAACGAAAAACTTCATCTTTGGTACGGTAGAGATAGGGGTAAAACATTTGAAAAAGAGTTTATTGAATTATTTCCAAAAATGTTCAGAGAGTAAGCAAATCGACTTATTATTTAGAATTATTATTGGATTCAAAATCATCAACAAGAGATAATATTGATGCTACTGCTCCAAGAGCTAAAGATTTTGACAAAGAATCTTTCTCTGTTTTTTCTTTTTCCAAGTGAACAAGATTTCTAAAATCTCTTAGTGAATCAGATAATTTGCCAATGCCTTTTCTTAATAGTGTATTATCCGTACATGCTTTAAGATATTTATCAAATGAATTTCTTTCAGGTTTAATACTATGTGATTTAAGATAAAGACGAAGTAGTTCTTCAACAACTCCACCAGATAAAATTACTGATGATTTATAAAAACCATTTTTTGCTAAATAAAACGCTTGCCCAACATACCGACAAAAATAATCTTTTTAAATTCCAATATTAAACACCCATACTACTATAAGAACTATTATCCTTATAACCACTATAATATCCACCTAAGTTGAACCCGTTAATACGAAAACTGAGTTTCATGATCCCCTCTTTAATTAATAAGAAGATGTTACTCAAATATTCTTATAAGTCTTGTGGGAACATTTGAGTATTTTTTAGAAACATCTAAAAGTTAGTCAAACTTAGAAGTAAACAGATATCATCAATGAAGTTGTTCCAAAATTAAAACTGTATGAACTCATATCTTGTTTTGTCTCGACATAATTTACATTTGATGTTTCATAAAAAGAGTAAGTGGATTCAGAAGAAGAGGAAGTAAAATTAAACAAATGTTGTCCCGACAAAGATATTCTTTCTAAAATCCAATATTCAACACCAAACCCTAAATCAACACCCATACTATTGTAAGAACGATTTTCCTTATAACCACTATTATTTTCTATATCACGAATTCTTTCATTCCAACCGTAAAACAATCGTCCTGACAAGTATGGTGAAATATTATCACTCTCAGCAAAATGTTTTTCTATCCCTACACCAAGATTGACAAAGCTGTTCGTATTTGTTTGTTGAGTTTCAGAAGTTAAACTTTTTTGAGTTTCATCCTCAGAACCCCCATTAACACTGACATTTAGTGTCATTAAATTTGACACCCAAAATCTTCCCCCAACACCACCATAATATCCACCCAAGTTGAAACCGTCAATACTAAAACTGATTGCTGAAGTTTTGTAGTTCTCACGTTCTTGAGCCGACAAAGAAATTGTAATAATAGAAATAAGAATAACAATGAATCTGAGTTTCATAATTTCCTTTTTAATTGATAATGTTTGAGTGTTTTTCAAGAGATATCTAAAAGTTAGTCAAACTTAGAAGTAAACAGATATCATCAGTGAAGTTGTTCCAAAATTAAAACTGTTTGAACTCATATCATATTTTGTATCGTCAAAATACAAAAAAGATTGCCCGGATTCAGAAGAAGAGGAAGTGAAATTAAACAAATGTTGTCCCGACAAAGATATTCTTTCTAAAATCCAATATTCAACACCAAACCCTAAATCAACACCCATACTATTGTAAGAACGATTTTCCTTATAACCACTATTATTTTCTATATCACGAATTCTTTCATTCCAACCGTAAAACAATCGTCCTGACAAGTATGGTGAAATATTATCACTCTCAGCAAAATGTTTTTCTATCCCTACACCAAGATTGACAAAGCTGTTCGTATTTGTTTGTTGAGTTTCAGAAGTTAAACTTTTTTGAGTTTCATCCTCAGAACCCCCATTAACACTGACATTTAGTGTCATTAAATTTGATATCCATAATCGTCCCCCAACACCACCATAATATCCACCTAAGCTGAACCCGTTAATACTAAAACTGATGGCTGAAGTTTTGTAGTTCTCACGTTCTTGAGCTGACAAAGAAATTGTAATAATAGAAATAAAAACAATAATAAATCTGAGTTTCATAATTTGCCCTTTAATTGATAATAAGACGTTTTAATATAATAATAATTGTTAACATAATATCTTAAAGTTGTTTGTATTTCTTTGTGTCTCATCAATTTCATCAGTTCTATCTAATTCAGAGTCATTAATTAATTTTCACACTATAAATATATCATTTCAGTCTACACTATATACGCACACTATAGATATTTAAAATATAAACGGCTCATAAAGTATGTTTATGAGCCGTAAAGTGGAGCTAAGCGGGTTCGAACCGCTGACCTCTTGACTGCCAGTCAAGCGCTCTCCCAACTGAGCTATAGCCCCATAATAGTAGTATTATTTTCTAAAATGGAAGTACAGAAATACTAAAATGCTTCACCAATTGCAAAGTGTATTTGGAGTAAATCATTCCAAAAAGATCTTTTTAAGATTTTTTTTGTTTGATTCGGATCAGGATCATATAGTTTTATACCAAAATCAATTCTAAATGGAATAAAGTCTGTATAGTATCTTAGACCAAATCCAGCTGAGATAGCAATTCCGTCAAATCTAAAAGCTTTTGCGTTAGTCCAAGTATTACCATAATCGATGAACAAAGCACCTCCAATATTTCCAATAATTCTATTCCGTGTTTCAATACTCCCTTCAAACTGAAACAACCCACCAGGTGTTGCTTGGTCAAGTACTATAGATTCTAAATCAGCAGGTGATATGGAGTTAAAGTCTAGATCTCCTACAATAAACTCTGGCACTAATTCACGTGATTGCCATCCACGTACAGAGTTACTACCTCCACTTGTGAATCTTTGGTTGTATGGTACACTAGTTTCAACTCCGTCATAGACATGAATATTTCCTACCTTAAATTTAATACCAAATGCATTCTCTTTTGAAAAGTAAAGCGATGGGAAAATGCTAAAATCTATTTGTGCTTTGTAATAAAGAGGGGCCTTTAATTTATTTGTTGCAATTCTACTATATGCAAATTGAAGAAAATTTGCATTGGCTAATAAGAGATTTAGTTTATAACCTTCTGTTGGGAAACCAAAATCATCTGTTTTATTTGCTCCAAAGTTTAATGAGAGTAATGTATTATCACTTTGTGTAGATTTTGAAATTGCTTTAGCTAAAATTGTTGCAGCTGAATCTACTATGTCATCAGTCCAATCTGTTTGATCATGAAGTATTTTATTAAATATAGTATCCAAATAGCTTTCTTGATAAAGTACTTTAAGATTTTCAAGATTCCAAGATGTACCGAAAGATGTTAAATAAACAAATGGTGGAAGTTCAAACTCTAAATTTACTTTAAAACCGAGTGCTGTTGTATTGTATTCATTTTCTCTTTTTTGGATTGTAGAGTATACCTCATATCTCGTATCAATATTTTCTCCAAATAGGAAAGGTTGTTCCATTATTAATCTTAAATCAGCATAACCTATTACTTCCGTATTATAAACAGACATGTTTTGTACAAATTCAAAAATATTCTGAGCAGCAATAGAACCATTTAATGTTAAGACTCTAGCATCACCAAGAAAATTTTTCTTTGAAAAACCTGCACCAAGACCAAGATTAAATCTATTGTCTTCGTTATTCATAATTAATTCAGGAGTAACTTCGTACATATTTCCTATTTCGGTTTCTATTTTTATAGGGACAGTATTATTAGTAGTATCTGAAATAGAACTCTTTACACTAGCAACTGTGAAAAGGTTTGTTTTATATAATCGGCTTTGTCCCCTCTCTGTTTTAAACTGGCTGTAAATTTCATTATTTCCAATACCAGTAATTTCTCTTATTAATTCATCATCAACTTCATCTTTTCCAGCACCACTCTTTTCTATTACCACATCTGAAATGGAATATTTCCCCCCTATGTTTATAAAAATATCTGTATTTATTTCATTTACTAAGGTATCAATATATATCAATGTACTATCAATTGAAGCAAGCATATAACCATTGTTTCGGAGAAAACTTATCATATTTATGTTTATTTCTGAAATGTTATTATATGAATAAATATCTGTGGTATCAATATTCGAAAAAGAATTAATAGAAGATATTTCATTAGAATCTAGGGAATCAATTCCATGAACTGAAAGCAGTTTATAATAAGTAGGTTTACCTTCATTTATATTGAAGACTATTTCAGCAAATCTATCTGTAGAATCTATTTGAAAATCTATTGAAATTAGAGATTGAAAAAATCCATGATTAAAGTAGAATGATTTTAACCTATAAAGCTCTTCTACAATTAAGAGTGAATCAAAGTAGACTGCCTCTTCCCCAAGCCCAATGAAACTATTTTTCAGAAATTGAGATACTGTATTTGGAGTCTCTCTAAGCGAAATCACACTTTTAAGTTCATTAGAAGAAAAATGCTCATTTCCAGTAAACTCAATTTTATCCAATTCGGGTAAATCCATCTCCTGCCCAAATGTTAATGTAAAGGTGGAAATAAGTATTAATAATATTTTAATATATTTATTCAAGCTTTTATTCAATTTTTAAAGGGAAATATGAACATTTATTTTAGTTCATTTTCATTTATTTTATAATCCCAAAGGACTGTACCATCTTTATCAAATATTGTACATTTTAGTTCTCGGTTTTTTCTTGCTCCAGCTAACTCAAATATTGCAAAATTTCTTTTTGCAATATAACTACCTTCAACTCTATAACTATTTTCTCCCATCTTTCTACTGCTTGCTCCTGATGTAAATGGTGAGATTGTAAAATCATGAAGGGGATAAGTTTCTTCTCTATCCATTTTTGAAAGTTCGCTGAAATGTCTATCGCCAGTAAGAAATATTACTCCTTCAATCCCTTCATCTTTTATTAATTTTAGAATTCTATCTCTTTCAATTTTAAAATTAATATTATTCTCTTCATAGCTATTATCAGATAAAAACGCATTTCCAGTTACAATAAATTTAAATGGTGCCTTACTTTTTACTAGAGCATCTAAAAGCCATTCTACTTGTTCACTACCGTACTGCTCCTTTTCAATAGTTTTTCTTCTATTGGGCGCTCTGTAGTATCTATTATCCATCATAAAAAAAGATACATCACCCCATTCAAAATAAGTTGTTATTCCTGGATTACCATTTACACCGTAAGTAGGATTTGCCCAAAATAGTTTAAATGCCTCTAGCGTTTTCTCTTTATGAACAAAACTTCTATTGCTATTATCAGGTCCAAAATCGTGGTCATCCCAAATAGCATAGTGATGAATTGAGCCCCAAAGTGCTTGTAAATACTCTTGTTCGCGATGGAATGAGTTTCTATGTAAAATTCCGGTCCAAGAATTAAAGTCAGCTTCTCTTAAATAAATATTATCACCACCCCAAATCATAAAATCTGGATTAACTTTTAATATCGATTCATAGATTTCGTAGTCACCACCATATGGTTTTGGTCTATCGTATTTTTTCTCATTTATAAAAGCACCACTTCCAAATGCAAAAGAGAAGTTTGGTGGGTCTGTTCGCCATTGCCACAGAACCTGAGTCTGAAATTCTAATGGATATGTACGTTCTACAACTTCTCCGTTAATGCATAGCTCATATTCGTATGTTAATCCAGGTTCTAAAACATCCGCAATTAAATGTGCTGTAAAAGCTGTTCTTTTTTCTGTTGTAATTTCGTCAGTATACACTTTTGTTGATGAACTATCTTTTATCCAATATGCAATTTTTACATCTGCTTCTTCAAATGTTTGTACCCAAAGCATAACTTCACGCATTTCTGAATATCCAACCATAGGCCCAGAACGTAATAAATCAGTTTGAGCTATCAGAATGGAACTAAATATTTGAAATATTGTTAAAGCTATCACTAACTTTTTCATTATTTCTCCTAAAACAATAATTTTAATTAAATAATATATTAAATTTGAATCTCAAAAAAATGACAAATAAAAATATGACAAATAAAATGAACCGATTTCTTCCACAATACTTAATAGTTTCTCTACTTTTTACAATTCTTGTTATTGGATGTGATGATAGTTTATCGAGTGAATATCTAGATAATATTGAGATCCCGAGTGAAAATGTTAGTTATAACGAATATATTCAACCAGTTTTAAATGTAAAGTGTGGAACTTCTGGATGCCACGATGATGGCACACGTGCTGGTGAATATAGTGTTTCTAATTGGGCAAATGTAGTTTATCCAGGTATTGTTGATCCTAGTAACGTAGAAACAAGTAGATTGGTATGGAGAATTGAAGGACTTGGTGTTCCACTAATGCCACCTATTGGTGCAATTGTGCGTCCTTTAACAAGAAACCAAGTGGATGGTATTAAAACTTGGATTAGAGAAGGTGCGAAGAATAATTAGTAGGTCTCAATATTTAGATTAGTCATTGCGATCCCGATTTATCGGGAGAAGCAATCTCACAAATTGTTATAATTTATATAGATTGCCACGTCGTTCAGAAACAGAACTCCTCGCAATGACTTTTATTATTCTAATTGAATTTAACTTGATATGCAAACATCCAACAAAGGAATTTACATTTTAGAACTTTTCGCAAGAGAGGATTTTCAAATTTTAGCCAAGAAATTTATTGGAGTAACATTTCCAAAAGGCTATTATTATTACATCGGTAGTGCTCAGAAAAACTTAAAATCACGAATTGAAAGACATCTAAGAAAAGAGAAAATAGTTCATTGGCATATTGACCATTTAACAACTCATAAATCAATTATTATAGAGAATCCTTACATTCTTCAGAACGCTGAGAAAAATGTTGAAGCTGAAATAGCCAAT
>CBDUTO010000022.1:0-41904 GCA_965370315.1 uncultured Melioribacteraceae bacterium | reverse complement strand
GAAAATTGTTAATGTGTTAGGAGAAAACAATGACTAATAAAATAGAGACTACAGAATTAAAAGCTAAAGATTTTCAGTCTGATCAAGATGTGCGGTGGTGTCCAGGTTGTGGAGATTATGCAGTTCTTTCATCAGTTCAAAAAGTATTTCCGAAGCTTGGTATTAAGAAAGAAGATTTCGTTTGGATAGCTGGCATTGGTTGTTCAAGTCGTTTCCCATATTATATGGATACTTTTGGGATGCATGGAATTCACGGTCGTGCTCCTGCAATTGCTACCGGACTAAAAGTTGCTCGACCAGAATTATCTGTTTGGGTTTCAACTGGTGACGGTGATTTGATGTCTATTGGTGGTAATCATTTTATTCATGCTTGTAGAAAAAATATTGACTTAAAATTGATTCTTTTCAATAATCAAATCTATGGTTTAACAAAAGGTCAATACTCCCCTACTTCTGAAAAGGGTAAAGTAACAAAAAGTTCACCATACGGAAGTGTTGACTATCCTTTTAATCCAACATCACTTGCACTTGGTGCCGAAGCTACTTTTGTTGCACGAACTCTTGATAGAGATGTTAAACATCTTCAAGAAATGCTACTAAGAGCTGGCGAACACAAAGGAACAGCATTCTTAGAAGTATACCAAAACTGTGTTATTTTTAACGATGGTGTGTATTCTAATTATACTGATAAAGAGACAAAAGCTGATAGCATAATTAAACTTGAACAAGGTGAACCATTACTTTTTGGCAAAAACTTTGATAAAGGTATAAAAATTGAAGGATTTAACCCTGTTGTTGTTGACTTAAATGATGGTGTCCATTCAATGGAAGATCTTTTAGTTCATGACGAATTTGACGAAAGTCCTGTAAGATCTTTTATTTACTCACACATGACAGATCACCCTGAGCTACCTACACCAATTGGTGTTTTCAGACAGATCCACCGAGAAACATATGATGAAGCTGTTTCAAGACAAATTAACGACATTACTGATAAAAAAGGTGAAGGAGATTTAGAATCACTTCTATTTAGTGGTAACACTTGGGAAGTTGAATAAGTCACCCTATTTGTAAAATTAAAGGCGAAGAGTTATCTTCGCCTTTGCTATTTTAAAAACAAATGTAAGTTTCAATGAATAACTTAATTACAGAAATAATTAATGAGATAAAATCTAACAATGATTTTATAATTACAACTCATGTAAATCCAGATGGTGATGCTATTGGTTCTGAGCTAGCATTAGCTAGATACATTCAGTCACTTGGCAAGAATGTTACAATAATTAATCACAGTCCAACTCCTGATTATTTAATGTTTATGCTCAACTCAAAAGATAACATTTTAGAATTCAATGTAATTCAAGATGCAGAAATAATTTTAAATACCGATGTGATTTTCACTTTGGATTTAAGTCAATTAAGCAGAACAAAGTCGTTAGAAGATTTTATTAGAAAAAGCAACGCTACCAAAATATGTATTGACCATCATCCAGCACCAGAAGATTACGCTAAGCCAAGTTTGGTAGAAACTTTAAGTTCATCCACGGGTGAATTAGTGTATAGACTAATAAAGCAGAGTGGGAAAGAAATCAATTTAGATATAGCACTCCCGCTCTATGTTGCAATAATGACAGATACTGGCTCTTTCAAATATGAAAGAACTACTGCCGAACTACATAGAATAATTGCTGAGTTATTAGATGCTGGTGTGGTGCCAATTAAAGTTCACCAAGAAATTTATGACCAAGGTAGCGCAAATAGATTTCAACTTCTTGGACGTGCATTCAATTCCCTTGTAATTTCTGGTGATGGCAAATTGGCATATATGAAAATTTCTCTAAAAGATTTGGAGGAAACAAATTCAAAGGAAGAAGATGTTGAGGGATTTGTTAGCTACACTCTTTCAATTAAAGGAGTAGAAGTTGGGCTATTCTTTTTTGAACTTAATAATGGTTTTAAGATAAGTTTACGTTCAGCAACTCATGTTCCTGTAAATAAACTGGCTGCTGAGTTTAATGGCGGTGGACATTTCTTCGCTGCTGGTGCAAGACTTGAAAATAAAAACATGGAAGAGACTATTCCAGAAGTAATTGAAACTGCAAATAAATATATTCAACAATATGCAGAATAACCTTTTGCCATAATATTTTAAACTAACTTGTCATTTCGAACGAATGTGAGAACCGAGCTTGCGAGCTCACCGAGGGTAAATCTTTTACCATCTACAAGATTTCTCTGCCAGAAAAGGGTTCATAATAATATGTTCTTCAACAAGTAATAAGAGAATAAATTAAGATTAAGGAGAAGCAATGCTATTCGATATAAACATTACAACAAGCAAAATAAATTTTGCAAAGAAAAGTAATTCACTACTAATTAAGTTTTTCACAGACGAGAAATCTCTTAAGTCCGATTACTCTGAATTTTTAAATGATTATTCTCTTACAACCAATACTGGATTGCTTAAAAGTTTTTTAACAAAGGAGAAAAATGAAATTTCCTTTGCTAATACTATTGGGAAACCTGATTTAATAAATCTTAAAAAAGTATTTGCCAATAATAAATTTGATGTAGATATTTTTAGAGACTTTTTATCCAAAATAATTATTGGATTAAAAGATAAAGAAATTAATAAAGTTGAAATCCAAATTCCAAATTTCACAGTATTTGAAGAATATTTTTCTGACGAAGAATACTATTATCAAACATTTGTTGAAGGAATTTTACTAGGCAATTACAATTTTGATAAATATAAAACTGAGAAAAAGAAGTTAACTAAATTGGAAGTGAATTTTTCCGCAAATCAGCATGCTAAATTAAAATCAACAATTAGCACAACTGAAAACTTATTAAAGGCTGTGTACTTAGCTAGAGACTTATCAAATGAACCAGCAATTACTTTAACACCTGCAGAATTAGTAAAAGTTACCAAAAACAAATTGAGTAAGGCTGGAGTTTCGGTTACAGCTTTTAATAAAGCCGAATTAAAAAAGAGAAAGATGAATGCAATTCTTGCTGTGGCTGAAGGAAGCACAAATCCACCATACTTATTAAAGATGCATTATAAACCAAAAGGAAAAGTCACTAAACGAATTGCGCTTGTTGGCAAAGGTGTAACTTACGATTCCGGTGGTTATTCTATAAAGCCAACTGAGGGTATGATAGAGATGAATGGGGATATGTCTGGTGCATCTACAGTAATTGGAGCTGTTTATGCGGCAGCATTAAATAACTTACCAATTGAAATATTGGCTTATGTTCCAGCAGTAGAAAATATGATCTCTGGTGGCGCATATAAACCGGGCGACATTATTTCAACTGCAAGTGGCAAAACAATTGAAGTTAAAAATACAGATGCAGAAGGACGCCTTGTGCTAGCGGATGCTCTTGAGTTTGCAAGTAAACAAAAGCCAGATGAAATAATTGACTTCGCTACTTTAACAGGAGCAATAGTTGTTGCTCTCGGTGAGTTTACTTCTGGATTATTTACTAAAAACGACAAAATTGCAGAAGCATTAAACTCATCAGGAAATAAAACATTTGAACGAGTTTGGAGAATGCCTTTCTGGGAAGATTTCAAAAAAGGATTGGATAGTGATACTGCTGATATTAGTAATCTTGGTCCACGTTGGGGCGGAGCAATTACTGCTGCAAAATTCCTAGAGCAGTTTGTGGATGATAATATTCCATATGCGCATGTTGATTTAGCTGGTCCAGCATTAAAACATAAATTTAGAAGTTACACAGAAAAGTTTAATACTGGATTTGGTGTTAGATTGATGTTTGATTATTTGAAAAACAAATAGTTAGAAATTTAGTTGTAGTGAACGATAAATATCGTTCACTACAATATTATAAATACTTTCATCCCCCACAAATTTCCCCCTTGATAATTAGACAATTTATTCTCATTTTGTATTTACTAAAATGAGGACAGTATGAATTTATATTATTTCATTTTTATATTTTTCACAATTAATTTATTCGCCCAAGACTCTTCCAAATACTATTTTGAGCATCACAATATAAAACTACCATTAAACAACAAAGGCGTATTGGCAGATGTTAAGGTTGGTGAGAATAAAACACAAATGAGATTTAATGACTCAGTAGTGGTTTACTCATGTGGATTTTTATTAAGTGGTTTTGCTGATGGGCGAGTTTGGGCAAATGGGATGGCTACAGCTGCTAATGTTGCGGACTATCTCCCAGGAAGCTACAAAAACTCACATTATAATAATTCTGTAAAACTGTATACACTTAAAAGTAGTGATACTCCTTTTGGTGAAAGTTGGCAAGAATGGAAAAATGCGGTAAAACTTGGAGCAGATTTTTATGACGGTAATAATGATGGATTATATAATCCAATAGATATTAATGATAATGGCAAATGGGATTTAGATGAAGATAGGCCAGATTTATTAGGAGAACAAACTGCTTGGTGTGTTTATAAAGATGATTTACCTAGTATTTCCAGAACTTATAGGAATGCAAAACCAATGGGGATAGAAATTCAACAATCTGTATTTGCCTCTTCAATAAATGAAAGTTTTGAGAATACAATTTTTGTTAGGTATAGAATAGAAAATGTTGGTTTGGTTACTGACCTTTTAGATTCAGTATATTTTGGTGCTTGGTTAGATCCAGACTTAGGTTATTTCTTGGATGATTTAGTTGGTTGTGATACAACTATTAATGCTGGTTATACTTATCAAAATAGCTCAGATAATGAATCTGATGAGTCTGTCCCAACTGTTTTAGTCTCTATTTTACAAGGTCCTCCAACTTACATCGCAGATTCAACATTTATTGATGTAAATGATAATGGATTCTTTGATGAAACAGATACACCAATAACGCAGGCCTATGCAAATAATGGATTTGCTAAAGGTATAAGTTATACAGAAGGGGCAATCAATTCTGAAATGACTTCAGTGATTTATTTTCTACAATCAAGTATGATTGGAGGTCATGAACTTGAGAGTGAACAAGGAGTGAGAAGTTGTTTACTTGGTATACCATATGGTGAAATAATTAATGCATGTAATTGGGATTTTGGTGAGATTCTTAATGAAGATTGTAAAAACCTTAATGGATTATTTGCTTATTCTGGGGATCCAGTATTGCTTAAAGGCTGGATAAATACGCAAAGGACTGACCAGAGAATGATGATAAATACTGGACCTTTTAATTTATGGGAAGATCATCCAATTGATATTGTAGTTGCCTATACTATTGGATATGACTACACACACTCTTTACGGTCATTAAGTGATGCAAAAATAAAAGCTAGAAATGTTAAATTTTATTTTTTGAACAATGCATTTGAAACTATAGATAAACCAGAAACTCCAATTTGTATCGAACCTATAATGGAGTTCGTATTAGAGCAAAATTATCCTAACCCATTTAATCCAACAACAAAAATAAGCTACTCAATTCCATTAAGTGATGCGCCACAAAATGTTACTCTAAAAGTATATAATTTATTGGGTGAGGTGGCTTTAACGTTGGTAGATGAAACACAAACTATTGGTAGTTATTCTGTTAATCTTTCATCAGAAAATCTGTCGAGCGGGGTTTATATTTATTCCTTACAAAATGGAAATAATTATCAAAGCAAAAAACTAATGGTTTTAAAATAAAAAAAGCGATTAGAAATTATAATCGCTTTTTCACTATTCAAATATTAAGTTAAAATTAACCTAAATAAATTTTAAGATTTTTGCTTCGTGATGAATGTCTTAATCTACCCAGAGCTTTCTCTTTAATCTGACGAACTCTTTCACGAGTAAGATTTAGCATTTCACCAATCTCCTCTAATGTTGCAGAGTATTCACTGTTAATTCCAAAATATAATCTTATTACTTCAGCTTCTCTCTCAGTCAAAGTTCCAAGCGAGCTTTCAATATCATTTTGAAGTGAATCAGTCATCAATTCTGTATCAGGATCAGGTTGCTCATTATTCGATATTACATCAAGCAAACTACTTTTATCATTATCACTTTGTGAGAAAGGTGCATCAACTGAAACGTGACGCCCAGAAACTTTAAGTGCATAAGCCACATCATTAACTTCCATTTCTAATTCTTTTGCAATCTCATCTGTCGAAGCAGCTCTTTCAAATTCCTGTTCCAATTTAGAAGCGGCTTTTGATATTTTTGTTAAAGCACCAACTCTATTCAACGGAAGGCGAACCATTCTAGATTGATCAGCAATAGCTTGCATTATAGATTGCTTAATCCACCAAACTGCATAAGAGATAAATTTAAATCCACGAGTTTCATCAAACTTTTTAGCGGCTTTAATTAATCCAATATTTCCTTCATTAATTAAATCACTAAGTGGTAACCCTTTGTTTTGAAATTGCTTTGCAACACTAACTACAAATCTTAAATTTGCTTTTGTTAGTTTATCTAAAGCTTCATGATCACCTGATCGAATTTTTATAGCTAACTCTATCTCCTCATCAGCTGTAATTAAATCTACCTTACCAATTTCTTGAAGATATCTATCTAAACTTTGACTTTCACGATTTGTAAACTGTTTCGTAATTTTCAAGGTGTTACTCCTACCTAATCATCGAAATACTGTAGCGCTTATACGAAATAAATAAACATTTGTTTCATATTTAGAGTTAACTTTTTACTCATTCTATAAAACTGAACTAGTTTTATTTATTAGCATAGCTAAAAAAAACTGACCAATAAAATTGATCAGTTTAAAACTGAAATTATCTAATCCGCAAATATAATAAATTTAAGCGTTTACATCAACTGCAAATAACACATTTTCTATTGCTTCTTTCAATTGAGGTTTTGGTAATGCTCCTTGAGACATTTGAGGTTTTCCATCTTTTGGAATAAAAAGAAGTGAGGGAATTGATTTAATTCCAAAAATACCAGCTAATTCTTGTTCAACTTCTGTATCAATTTTATATATTTTAATTTTATCAGCATATTCTTCACTCAGTTCTTCAAGTATTGGAGCTACCATTTTACATGGTTGACACCAATCAGCATAAAAATCAATTAGTGCTGGAACATCACCTTTGTAATTCCATTCTTTGTTATTTTCGTAATCAAATACTTTTGCTAAAAAATCAGTTTTTGTTAACATCTCAGTCATTTTATATCCTTTTATTTATGAATTTCAAATTTATTTAATGGTAAGATGTTTATGCTGAAAAAAGGATTCAAGATGGTATAAAGGGTTAAATTAGAAGTGGTTTAGATAATTACAGCTCGGTCAATTGATTTAATATCCCAGTTCTAAAAATAGAACTGGGATAAGAAAAGTTAAAACTTTTTATGCATTCTCTGTAGCTTTCTTTAACTCTATTGAATGTTTGTAGAATTGCTCGAGTGAAAGTTCTTGTAAAAAGATCATCCCTTTTGCAGCTCTTACTCTTTTTGAGTCGTGCTCTAAGAAATAATTTTTTCCTAACGATGATCGAATAATATTATACTGGTCAACTTGTATTTTCTGACCTAGTCTATGAAATGGTCCATCAAACTCCCAACTTGGGAAACTAGCATTACTTTGAGAACCAAAACTTTTCATAAAAGTATTTTCTGTAATTGCAAAAGAGCCAAGACTCACTGGTAAATAGATATTTGCTTCAGCAGGATGGAATCTAAACCAAACATTTCGATATCCCCAGATTTTAATATTTGAGTTTCCAGTCTCTTTCTCATAGATCTTAAGAGCTTCAGAAACAGCTTGAAGAACTTTATAGTGAGTATCTGGTCCACTTCCTTCTGGATCGAGTGCAACTGTTACAATTGAAGGTTTAACTTTTTTAAGTAGATCTAATACTGGTAAAACATCTCTTCCCATTTCTGGATTTTCAGTAAATATATCACCTTGATAAAAACCTAATCTTAAATGAGAAATATCTTCAACAGAAAAACCATAATAAGCCCATAATATTTCAACTTCCCATTCACGCATCATTCCTTTTAATTTCTGTACATGCTGAATATCCTTTTTACCTGGATACTGTGTTTGGAAATAATTTATTAACTCATTAACTCTATCTTGAAGGTAAACAGGG
This sequence comes from uncultured Melioribacteraceae bacterium, assembly GCA_965370315.1. Classification (GTDB taxonomy): domain Bacteria; phylum Bacteroidota; class Ignavibacteria; order Ignavibacteriales; family Melioribacteraceae; genus 1-14-2-50-31-20. The sequence continues at coordinate 33,848 of CBDUTO010000022.1, read as the reverse complement.
TTATCTTCTTCATATATTTCAATCATATTTCTAATAAGTCGCCTTGAAACTGCTTCATTCTTAATAGTAGCAGAATGTTCAGCAATACCATCTAAATAGCATGCCACATCTCTATTTTTTCCTTCGATAAAAGTTGGGTCAAAATATCCTTTTTTAAATCTTTTTGTAAATCCATCACGTTTAAGACTTTCAACTAAATTATTAAATAGGCCTAACATGTATTCATTAGTAACTGCAGTAAATCCACTTGTGAGATATGTAAAATGATGTTCATTTAGTGGAGAACGTACTAAATGATTTATATAAGGCAAATATCCAAGCATTATATCATCATGATGTGGAGCAGTATGTAGAATGGTTTCATTTTCAACTGGCGCTAAACCTTTTTCAAATCTTTTTAAAAGATTTATACGAATTGTTTCACCTATTTCTTTAGGAGTTCTTTTCGTTTTTTTCAAAATTAGACTGGCAATTTTATCAGAATTGTAATCTTCTTTTGTTAATTCAGTTAATGGTTTTCCTTTTTCAACTACTAGATTAAAAACTCCACGTTCAATTGTAGCTTCGCTTAATGGTTCTTCTTCAAGCATATCTGTATATCTTCTCTCAATCAGACGAAGAGCTGCACCATTTGTTAAATAAAAACGCCCAAATATAAGTTTTTGTAATACTGTTGCGGGGTATTTATTTGTAGCAGAGAATTGAATTGAATCACGAACTATATTCGATTTGGCTTCACCAGCAGCAATTATAATAGCTACAGCATCTTTGTTATATGTTATTGTATCTAGACCAATTGTAATTACTAGTCTATTTTTGGCAATCTCAATACCACCTAGGTCAGATGAAGCTGCTGCTTGGGTTTCATAGTTAGTTTGAATTAGTCTTGTAGTTGAGTAATGATCACTCCCCTGTACATTAAAACCAATATGTCCATCAGGACCAATTCCACCAAGGAAGAATCCGATTCCACCTAGATCCCTAATCTTTTTTTCATAATTTGTACAGAACTCATCAACAAGTTCAATAGTTCTTTTTTGCAAACGTTCTGTTCTAGTTTTAGCCCATCTTGTACGTAAAGATAAATCCACTTTATTTTCTGGAAATACTTCATTAAGAGGAAGATCTTCTGCGGTTGGGATTTCGTTGATGTTCATCATAAGTGCTTTAGATTTATCAAATCCCAAATTCTTAAAGTAGTACTTATTAATATAATAGAAGAAACTATTATGCTGAGCTGAATTTATTGGATAGAATTCATCAATTTGCACAAAAGTAATTCCAGATAAATTTGGTCTTTTAGTTGTATCTATTCCTACAGTAACTAAAATATCTTGTATATATTTTGAATCCCACTCGTTTATTACTTTTGAAACCCACTTAATAAAATGTTCAGGTGTTTTGCCAGTTGGAAGTGAAACAACACCATTTGGATTATCCTGTAACCATTCCACAAATCTAAGAGCTGTTAACTTTCCAAGCTCTGGGAAATTATCAACTTGAATAACAGGAATTTTTTCTGTCGGTTTATACTGTATTTCTTTATTTGATTTTGTTAAGTAAAACTGCTCTACATTTGAAGAAAGCTGATTTTGTTTAGCCTTTGAATTCTTTTTCTTCTCCATTACGGTTCCTATTAAAATTTATTTTATATTTAAATTTACGAAAATATTTACAATTAGTTATTGGTTTTAATGCAATAACTTGTTTTATCTATTTTAAAAAGTGCTCTTTTCATTTTTCTTCAACAATTACAAAAGTTTCTTTAGAAAATAAAACTTCGCCCAAACAATTTGTAGCTATAAGTGAAATTGTGTGTTTTCCAACAGTAGAATTAAACCAAACCCATTTAAATGGATATTGACCACTCATACCAATTGATTGGTTATCAATAAAAAATTCAATTCTAACAATTTGAGAATCATTTAGTATTTCAGGTTCAATAACTATATTGTCTCCTACTAAATATTTTTCATCTTCTAATGGGGATTTTATACGAATCTGAGATAATGTTTTAGCTAACAAATTTTTTTTACGAACATTAGTTAAATTAGCATAAATTGTATTTATCATCGTTCCAACAGAATCATCGCCAGCTAGCTCCCAAAACATAATTCCACGTAGATTGTATGCTTCTGTGTATTTTGTTTTTAGTGCAATTGATTGTGGAGTGTCAAGCGTCCAGAATATTTTTTCTTTTTCACTATATAACCATTGAGCAAATGCTGTCGTGTCGCAAAAAAGTTTGTAATCTTTTTCAACTAATTTGATTAAATCGGAGTAATAATTAAATCCATCAGCATAAATACCTTTTGCTGCTTCGCCAGATTGGAATAATCCATTATTAACATTGGAAACATTCTTCCATCCACGACCATAGAAAGCAACTCCTGGAATAATTTTATTAGGCGAAATATTATTCTGCTCAACAAAATACTTTACTGTTTTATCATGCGATAATCCTCCACCACTATTTGGTTCGAATTCTGATTTAAGTATATTTGTCTGATGACCAGTTATGGAAGTCCAACTTCCATAATAATCGTAAGTCATTAACAAAAACCAATCCAAATATTTTGAATCATTTTTAATGTCATAGTTTTTAAGATTTACAAACTGAGCTGGGATTGCTACAGTTAATAAATAATTTGGGTTTATTTTATCTAATTCACTTCTGAATAGTTTAAATAATTCTGTTAAATTTTGTGTGTCATTCTGGTTATGAAAAATCCCATCAACACCCCCTTCAATTGGAAACTCCCAGTCAATATCAATCCCATCAAAAATAGATGTAGCAACACCTTTGCCACCTGCTCCATCTAGCATTGGCAAATTGCCTTTAATAAAAAGATCAATACAAGCATCCACAAATATTTTTCGTGATTCAGGTGTTAATGCTGCTTGCGAAAAATGGACTGACCCCAACCATCCACCTAATGAAATAACAATTTTTATGTGAGGATACCTTTTCTTTAACTTTCGCAATTGATTAAAATGACCTCGCAGTAGTTGGGTTGAATCATCCGCAAGACCATCAACACTATTTTCAGCGTTAATAACTTTGCTATAAGCATAACTTGGTGTTTCAAAACTTACTTTTATTTTTCCTGATGAATCAGGAGTAGGAATACCAAAAGCATAATTTATAACTGTTAATTTTTCAGCAGCTCCTGATGTACCAATATCTTTAACGTAATAAGGTTTATAATTAATTCCCCATTCAGGAAAATAGCCAACTATTTCTTTTGTTTGTGACATCACATTGGTTATCAACAATATAATTAGAACAAAAGCATAAACGAGATGCTTTTTCATAGAAACTCCATAATAATTTTGCCCTCTAAAATTATTCTATTACTAACTATCCCATTAAAACTTCTACTTTGTTAACGGAATCAACATCCATAATAGGAATAGTTCTATCAACATGCTTACCATTAACAAGTATTGATTTAACTCCTTTTTCAACACTATTGGGATTTTTAACTGATATATTATAAGTAGCGCCTCGCCATTTTCTTACAACTTCAAATCCATCCCAATCAGATGGAATACATGGGTCTATGACCAATCCATCGTACGTTGGTTGTATTCCAAGAATATTTTTTGTTACTGCTGAATAGAACCAAGATGCAGTTCCAGTAAGCCAAGGATGCCTTGCACGTCCATGAGCAGTATGATCCTTCCCTACAATAAACTGACAGTAGGAATATGGTTCTGCCTCTCTAATTTCAATATTATCATTTTGATTATATGGTAGAATTGCATCATAAAATTTCATTGCCTTGTTTCCACGTCCAAGTTTACACTCAGCAATTACAGCCCAAGGATTTGGATGACTAAAAATTGAAGCGTTCTCTTTTATACCCTTATAAACTCTTGTTACATAACCAATATCGTCATTTGGTTTTGAATAGGCTGGCGATAGCAAATGCAATCCATATTCTGAAAACAGATGTTTATCAACAGCATCCATACTTTTAACTGCTCTTTCTTCAGAAGCAACTCCAGATAGAACTGCCCAAGTTTGAGCATTTAAGAATATTTTCCCTTCTTCAGTTTTATTAGTTCCAATTTTTTCGCCCTTGTTTGTGAAGCCTCTAATATACCACTCGCCATCCCACAAAACATCTTCGCATGCTTGCTTTACTTTCTCTGACATAGAAACATACTTTTCAACATCATCAGTTTTATTTAAAGTTTTTGCCGATTCAATAAATATTTCTAAAGCCCAATAATGCATAAATGAAACCATTGAACTTTCACCACCACCAAGATTTAAGCAATCATTCCAATCGGCTCTAAGACCTTGGCAGATTCCAGTTTGACCAATGTAACTTGCAGAGAAATCCAATATTTTTGTGAGGTGTTCATACACAGTTCCTTCGCCACCATCAGCATAAGGAATAACATTATTAAAAAACTCCACGTCCCCACTTTCAACAATCCATTCACAAACAGATGCAACAAGCCAAATTGCATCATCGGCACAAACGTCTTCTAAACCGTGTACTATATCCGCAGCACTTTGCGATGGAGTTACTGTTGGAAGTTTTACTCCAGGCAACTTATCTTCTTTTGGTTCAAAAACTTCAGGGTCAAAAAGATGCAACCCATAGCCCATACTTGTGTGACCTTTTAACAGCTCAATTATTCTCTGTTTTGTTTTTGCTGGATTTGTATGAACAACTCCCATAATATCTTGAGATGTATCTCTATAACCAATACCGACTCTACCACCTACTTCAACGAATGAACCAAACCTTGACCAAACAACTGTAGTCTCTGCTTGGTATAGTGTCCAGATATTTATCATACTATCAAGACCTTTGTGCGGTGTTTTAACTTGTAGTACCGAGGTTTTATTTTCCCAATATTTTTTTAGTTCATTAAAAGCGTTATCAACATTTTTAAGTTGAGAATATTTCTCTCTTATTTTGTATCCAACATCTTTACGTGAACCAACACCCAACATAAAAATCATTCTGTTTTCTTCACCAGGTTGAAGTACAATTTTCTTATGAAGAGAACCACAATGATTTCCACCTAACTCACTACTATTTTGTAACATGCCACTTTCAACACCTATTGGATTGCTTTCACTTCTGTAACTTCCAATAAACTTGTCACGAACACAATCATAACTATCTGGTTCAATATTGGATGTAAAAAAGTGAAACATCCACGGCTCATAGAAAAAATCATATTCAATAATTCCACCTTCATAGCTTGACCCACTAGCATACAAACTCATCTGGAAATTTTGGTTATCAATTTCAACATGATGATATGAAAATTCTACATACGTAAAAACACTTAATTTTCTTGGCTTATTGGAATTATTTTTGATTTTTACATCCCACAATTCTACATCATCATTTATAGGAATAAACAAAGTCTGTTCTGCTTCTATTCCCTTATAATTACATTGAAATTTAGAATATGAAAGTCCGTGACGACAAATGTATTTTGCTTGATTAAAATCTTTTCCTACTGGTTGCCACGAGATTGTCCAGAACTCACCAGTTTCATCATCACGTATATATACATAATGACCAGGTCTATCTAACGGAACTCCGTTCGGTCTAAACCTTGTGATTCTTTGGTGTTCTGTGGATTTATAAAAAGAATATCCACCAGCATTGTGAGATATAACGGTGCATAAATCTTTTACTCCAAGATAGTTAGTCCAGGAAACTGGAACATCTGGACGGTCAATTACGTATTCTTTTTTTTTGTCATCAAAATAACCATATTTCATAGAGTACCTTTAATAATTAAAATTTGTGCTGTATACAAACACAATTTGGTTTTCAGATTTTAGCAGAGTTGTTATTTCGAATTTCACAAAGTGGAAATAAATTTCTTAATCCAAATATAGCTTAGAGATTTCTTTATTGCTTAAAAGACTAGCTCATTTCGAAATGACATATATCATATTTTGCAGATACTCTAAATCGTCATAAATTATGCTTTAGATTCTTCTTCTTTTACTTCTTTAAATGGAACAAACCAAGCAACTAAAAATGATGGGATTGTTGCTATTAATACCCAAACAAAGAATTTTTGATATCCCAAATAATCGCTAATAAAACCACTAATCATGGATGGAAGCATAAAGCCAAGATTCATAAGTGCGGTTGCAAAAGCATAATGTGCCATCTTATATTGACCTGGTGCAATTTGTTGCATCATGAATAATATAATACCCACAAACCCAAATCCGTAACCAAACCATTCAATTGATATTGCTGTACAAATTATTGTAAAACTTTCTGGAGTAGTAAATGCTAAATATGCGTATACTGCATCTGGCAAATTAAAGACAATTGCTAATAGGAAGATTGATTTTTTCAATCCTTTTTTTGCAACAAAATATCCACCAGCAATTGAACCAATTACAAAAGCGGCTGCACCAAAAACACCATATGCTATTCCAATATCGGCAGTAAGTAATCCTAGTCCGCCATCTTCTCTAGCTGCTCTCATAAAAAGAGGAACAATTTTGGTCAGTTGTCCTTCGGCAGTTCTAAATAGTATTATAAATACAATTCCCCAAATAATATATTTCTTTTGAAAAAATGATTTTAGAACTTCCTTAATAGTCTTAAAAGCTTTGCCTACTGAATCCACAGAGGTTGAACTACCTCCAGTTGGTAACATTTTGAGATGATAGAGACTCATCAATAACAAGATACCACCAAATAATCCCATTACTACCATCCACGCTTCGGTGATGCCAATTGTTAGTTCAAGTTTTCCGGCAACGTAAACTAAAGCTCCTTGCGACAAGATTTTTGCAACATTATAAAATGCTCCTTGCCATCCAACATATTTTGCCTGTTCGTTTGAAGATAGAGTGTTGATATAAACTCCGTCCGCAGCAATATCGTGTGTAGCAGAATTAAAAGCAATAATAACAAACATTATTAATGAATACTGCAAAAAACCCTCTAGAGGTAGTGTTAAAGCTAATATTCCAAAAGCAACTCCACCAATAAACTGTGTAGCCACTACAAAATGTTTTTTTGTTTTAAACATTTCAAGAAGTGGACTCCACAATGGTTTTAATGTCCAAGGCCACATAACAAGTGTAGTAAAAAAAGCTATTTGCGAATCACTTAATCCAAGACTTTTATACATTAAAACTGAAACCACTGAAGTTGCAACAAATGGAAGACCTTCTGAGAAATATAATGTTGGAACCCATGTTGCAGGATGTACTTTTTTATTTTTTTGCATATTTGAATTTTTCATTTAGATTATTAGTTTTACCAATTACTAATTGTTATAAATTATCAGCAGATTTTTCATAAACCGACTACTAATACTAGAAGAAGTAGGACTACTTTAATAAAATCATTCCTTTTGTATTTCTATAGTTATCTGTTATTAAGTCGTAGAAGTAAATTCCAGAAGAAAGTTTAATAGAATTAAATTCTATTCTATATAACCCCGACTTCTGCCTTTTGTTAACAAGGGTTTCTACTAACTGCCCCATTGAATTATACACATTTAATTGAACATGCTCATTTTTTAAGATACTATACTGAATTATTGTTGTTGGATTAAATGGATTTGGATAATTATCAAACAATTCATACCCATTTGGTATTTGAACAATTTCTGTATCAACATTTACAGAAGTATTTATAGTTTTCCATATCATTTCTAATAACGGTTGCGTATCACCAATTACATCTTGACCTAATGCCCATATCATAACACCAGCAACACCTTTATCAAGAGCATACTCTACTTTTTCTTTTATTGCTGTTGTATCATCATATGTTATAAATTTGGTTCTATCAGCACTAAGTAAATATGGAACTTTTGCCTCTTCATCCCATAAATATTCCCAATTTTCAACAAATATTTTTTCGGATATTTGGTTATATAATAGATCTATTACTGTATCAGTATATGTTTCATAAAGATTAGATGCGTAAAATTGTTTACCGTAAAAAGGCATCCCTAACAGCAATTTTTCATTTGGTATTTTACGCGTTAAATGCAGATATATATACCCATCATTCCATGACCATCCATTGTTTCCTCTGTATAAGGATGCATTATGCCCTGCAAAGTCCATCCAACTTCCTGCCATATCATAACCCATCATAGCAAACCAATCGAGGTGATCTATCATTTTTTCAAATTCAAAATGTTCTCCACTCCAACTACTTGAACCTATTGCCATTGAAATTAGCAATGCTGAATTATTAGCATTAAATTTTTCACGTAGTTCTTTTACAAGCTTTGTCAAGCAAATTTTTTCTTCATCATTTTGTGGAAATTCCCAATCTATATCAATTCCATCATAATTATTTGTAATCAAAAAATTATAAACATTCTCGACAAATATTCCTCTTATCACTGAATCAGTTACCATAGGAGCAAAGCCTTCTGATAGAGTTGCACCTCCAAAAGCCAAAAGTATTTTTTTATTTGCTTCGTGAACTTTTGAATTAAGAATTGGATCTAACATTCCCTTATATATTTCAATTTCACCATTTTCTGTTGGCCATGCAAATGAATGAATTATATGAGTAAGATTATCAATTTGTATTTTTGAAGTAGGTAAGTCTGATTTTAACCAATGCGGATAATAACCAACTACTAGCTTTTGTGAAAATGATTGATTTAACAATAAGAAAATAAGGAATAAAATAATTTTCATTAAACTTTTTGGTTTATGGTATTTATTTCTACAAATAATATTATTCTTTTTAATTTTCATGTGCTACTTTTTAATAAGATTAAAAAAAGATGGAACTTTTGAGTTACGAAGTCCCATCTTTTTCACAAGGAGGTACTACTTTTAAGTATGTATAATATGATACTATTTTAGAAGCATCATTTTTTTCGTAAACAAATTATTATTAGCAGAAAGAGTATAAAAATAAACTCCGCTAGTTAATTTACTTGCGTCAAAATCAACTTTATAATGCCCTGCATTTAATTGTTGATTAACTAAAGTGGAAACAAGTTGCCCTAATGTATTATATACATTTATTGTAACTTTTGCTGTATTTGGAATGCTATATTCAATAACTGTTGTTGGATTAAACGGATTTGGATAAGCGTTAGCTAATTTAAAATTACTAGGTAATTTTCCAGTATTATTAACACCAACAACACCATCAACCCAATAAGGATCACCATAAACCATACCATCATTAGCTATTAAATCAGCAGTATATTTTAATACATTGTCAGTATATTCTGGAACTGGCCATACTGGAACCCACTCTTCTGTATTATTTGGTTGTGAATAATTGTAACCAAATATATCGTTTGCAGCACCGCTATTTCTTCTAGCTAATGCGATGTATGGAAGCATGCCAGTACCATTTTCTGTAGGGACATTACCATTAGCACCAAGTAATTCACTATATTTTGCACCAAACTTGGGATCAACCATTAAGTTACCAGACTCATTTAATCCAGGCCATTTTGCATCATCACTAAACATATTTAATGTAATTGCATTCATCCAGGGAGTTAAGTGGATAGTATCATTTGCAGTTGAAGCAGTATCATTTACACTATGAATAAAAGCATCAATAGATGGTGATCTAAAATAAATATTATCAACAATATCAATAATTCTTGAAGCTTCAGCAAGTTCAGACCAATTTGCTTGTGTTGTATCTATACCAGCTAAGTAAGCATTTTGAATATTAAGAGGATCGAAATCAATTGTTGAACCTAATCCACCTACCCACACTCTATCCCACCAAGGGAATTCACCATTTGACATACCAGATGCATATGTATCATAAAAGATATTATGTGCTACTTTAAAGTTTGTGTTATTCATACTAAAGAATGGATTTTTAACCATAGCTGCTACTGTATTATGTGTAAACTCACCATAGTTTAATCTTCCAGTTACAGAACTACACATTGCATATGAATTTGTAGCAAAAAATGTGTTGTATCTCATTACAATTGTATCAACTAATGTAGTAGACAAATCATTTCTTTGTCTAAAAGCTTGTCCAGTATAAACAGAACCAGAATTTACATTATTTCTAAACTTACAATTTTTCACAAAAAAGCTATTCCAATCGCCTGAAAAATTAATTGAGAACTGAGACCATTGTTCGAAAACTACATTATTGATATATGTTTTTGCATTGTTTGCATTTACGGTTACTCCCCATCCATCACTAAGGTTTACAGTATTGTTAATTGAAGCACCTAATAAATAAAGATTTGAAAGTTTTACAACAGAATTATCTTTTGTAAATGTAAATAGATGACCAGGTACAGTTCCATCCAATAGAATATTTGGTTGAATACATGGAGGTCTTCCATCAGTTCCAACTTGTCCGCGTATTTCAATACTATTGTCAATCACAATTCCTTCATCAAATATATAAGTAGTATCTAAACTTACCAATGTATATATATCATGAGGGTTTCCACTTGCTTGATCGGCAAGTATAACTGCATCTAAAGTCTTTGGTGTTGCATAAATAATTAGTTCTGATTGTGCAAATGTTGATAATGGTAACATTGACACAATTAAAAACAAAATAGCATAGTTGTAAAAAGATTTCTTCATTATTTTCTCCTTAAAATGTTAAGTTTTTGTGAGTTATATATTTGATTTAGAAATTGTCTAACCAGAGCAAATCAAATTATTAGAACCAATCCTCCTTCTATATTTAATTTATTACTTTTAATTATTGTGAATATCTAAACTATAATTCTACTCTTAATCCTAGCTCTAGCATTGAGCCATATGCTTGTATTCTTCTTGGAACACCCGTTTCTGCAGCAATTGAACTAATATCTCTAGCTCCTGAAATATTGCTGTAATTCATAAACATTTCAAAGCCTTCAATTATAAATGGCATTTTTTGTTTCATGGTAATATCCCATCTTGTGTATGCATCTGTTGAAGCTCTAAGCTGTGGGAAAACAACGGGGTCTGTAAATATTTCAGTTGTGAAAAGAGTAGACAATCTGAACGAATAATCTTTGTAATCGTAACCCAGCGTTACATTAATAATATCATCTGGCTGATATAATAGAGGTGCTGTAAATGATGTATCAACGTAAGTTACTCTTCTTCCTTCTTTAACTACTAGTTGTAAAGGATAATTTGCCTCAGAAAATATGTGAGTATAATTAACATTTAACACTAACCCAGATAAAACACTTGGTAGATACCAAAAGTGTGTTTGCCAATCGACCTCAATACCATAATTATCAATTTTAAATTGATTGTTAATCCATTTTGTAACTTGTACTCCTGCTCTTGGTTGTTTATTTTCAACCCATTCAGGATAATACTCTAATAAATCCTCTGATGTTTCTGGTGTAAAAGTGTACTGATAAATAAAATCAGATATCTCTTTCTTAAATAAACCTACAGTAAATAAACCTATAGTGTTGTTATAAAATGAGAAGTAAACATCAAAATTTTTCGCCTTCATTGGTTTCAATTCAAACCCATTATATGCTATAGAATTTTGTGTTAATGCTACATTAATCCTTGGTGTAAGTGCAGCATAATCAGGATATGATAAGGTATTTGTATAAGCAAATCTTACATCGAACCAATTAAATGGTTTGTATTGCACAAGAATTGAAGGTAAAAAATATGGGTGTGTACTAGTTACTGTTTTCATTTCATTTTGATAATCAGAGAACGGAAATGGCCCTTGAATACCTTGTGGGGCAGAATAGGAAGTTTTAAGCTCTTGGTACCTAAGACCAGGAATTATAGTTAACTGTGAACCAATATTTAATGTAGCCATCAAATAGGCAGCACTAATATTTTCTGTACCATCGTAATTGTTTGTAATTGAACTTCCAATATTATTGTTATAAGTAATATTCTCATTCAATTGGTTATTGTTCATAAAATCGACCATCTCATTAAGACGATCAAAATTTAATGGATGAATCATTTTATATTCACTATCCATAAAATTTCCATAATCAAAATTGGAGTCAATAAATTGATTGAAAGGGACATTAAGATTATCACCAGGTGTGTGATTAAACCATGAAAGTGATTTTTGAAGTTGTGATATTAATGCACCACCACTTGCAAATCCAAAACTTTGACCATCTATTACTTCGTTAGTATATGATCTTGTTTTATAATCATATTTACCACCAAATTTTAAGTCAATTGTCACAAAATCAGAGATTTTTAATTCTGTTTCAAAATCTAATGAAGCCGCAAAAACTCTTTCACTACTAGCAATACTATTACTAGCAATTTTTTGAAGGAGAGTACTTTCAATATTATTATTTGCTGCTTTTACAACATCTTGGATATCAATATTAGCCATTGAACCAAACTCAGCTATACCAGCAGGATTATTTGTAAACGTTACTGTATAAGCATCTGGGCTATCAGTTTCAGAGTATGAATGTGATATTACCGCCTTAACTTGGAATATGGAGAGATTATGCCTAAGACTTAGAATGTTTGACATTGTTTGTAAATTATTTTTTTTATAAGCACCAGTGAAACTCTGTGTATTCGCACCCCTATCAACATTATAAATCTGACCTCTGTTGTTTAACTCAGTTGAACTTAAATTAAACAGATTAGAAAACTTAATTTTACCCTCTGGGAACTTATAATCTAATGATAGTACTGCATTTCCTCTATCCCTAATTCTTAAAATATCATTAATCGTAAAGTTGTTTACTAAGTAATCAGTTTCACTATTACCAAACGGATTATAGAGTGCACCAAGTTCATTCGATGAAAGATTACGTTCTTCGTAAGCACCTTGAACAAATAGACCCAATTTTTCATCAAAGTATCTATCTTCGTAAGAGAGATCTAATTTATAATTTTTAAATTTCCCCTTTGCATTATCAAGTCCATTGTGACCACCTTTAATAGTAGCATTCAATATTGAACCACCTTCATTATTAGTTTTAGCTTCACGAAGCTCAAAATTTATTACACCTCCAATCACATTTCCATCCATATCAGCAGTAATACTTTTTGAAACTTCTATGCCAGCAAGCATACTTGAGGATATCATACTTAAATCCACACTTCTATCGCCACCATCAGATGAAGAGAGATTTACACCATTAATTGTTATTGAATTAAATTTTGGTGCAAGACCTCTTATTACAACTTTACTACCTTCTCCACCATCTCTAAGTATAGAAACACCAGGAAGCCTACCTACAGATTCGGCAGCGTTAGCATCAGGTACATCTTGAATTCTTGCTGCAGATACAACATTTGTAATATTTGTAGAAGATAATTGCTTATTGATAGCTTGCTTCTGCCCTTTAGCTTGTGCAGTAATAACAACTGTTTCACCTTCAATACTTATATGTTCAAGTTGAAAATCACTTTCTAAGGTTTTACCTTTTTCTAACTTAATTGTTACTTCTTGTGATTTATATCCCAAATAGGATACTTTTAATACATACTCACCCGTATCAATATTTCTAATAATGTAATTTCCATCTAGATCAGCTGCTGCTCCTAGAGCTGTTCCAACTAAAAATAGATTGGCTCCCATTAAGGATTCACCAGTTAAAGCATCTGTAATCTTTCCTTTTATTTCAATACTATCTTTTGCAAACAGAGTAACTGATAAAATCAAAAACAATAGTAGAATATTTCTATTATAAAAAGTAAGTTCTGTTGCCATTATGTTCCTTAATAATTTGTTATTAAATAAGCTATTTTTAACTTTCTTCTTTGTTTTTCAAAAATAAATGTAAATGTTATTCTTTTTGAGGAAAAGTGAAAAGTTGTGAATAACAGTAAATTTAACTGTTAATTAACAGTTAAATTTACCTTTGGGGGACAAAAACGAATTATTCATTAAAGGTTTATTGAGGATATGTTTTTTTTATCAAACATTTGATTAAAATTATTCTATCTTATTATACTATAAATATGAATACTTCAAACTTTGAGGTCATACTCTCATAACATGCTTAGTAACAAACAAAAACATATTATTCTTGATGAAATACTAAAAAGTAATAGTTTTAAAAATTCAAAGTTAAACTCTAAACTACTTCTCTATTTAGTCGAATGTGAAATTGAGAATAAATCCCCTAGTGAATATTCTATTGCAATTGATGTGTTTAAAAAGGATTCTAGTTTTAATCCTAATGAAGATACTCTTATTAGAGTTTCAGTTTATAATCTTAGGAAAAAACTAGAGCGATATTATCAAAATATGGGTAAACACACCAAATTAAGGGTGAAAATTCCTAAAGGACATTATGAAGTTGTCTTCTTTAACTATTCGAAAGAAAGTATTATTCAAAAATTATTAAATCCATACTTTATATTTATTTCAATTATTTTACTCCTTGCAAGTTTTATTGTGTTTTTATTATTTAGAACTTCTTCCTATTCACAAAATAGCTCAAAAAACCTAACTGAATCTATACTTAGCGAATCATTATTCTCTAGTTTTATTGAGTCAGAAAATTTAAAACTAATCACTTTGGGAGATGATTTTATTTATTATTCGGATTTTTCTGAATTTAATACTTCTCCAATAAGGAAAATGTATAGAAATTCAAATATTAACAGTGAGGAAGAATTTGAAATATTTTTATCAAAAAAAACACATGAAAGCAAATTGAAAAAACTACCATTTTCTTTTTTCAATCAAGCTGCAATATGGCCATTAACAAATATTGTTACATTTTTAGCACCATATAATATTGACTATTTAATAAGAAGTGCATCTACTTTAACAACAAATGACATAAAAGGTAAGGATATAGTATTTTTGGGCTCATTTTGGACATTAGGAATTTTAGAAAATATTATTACTGATTTAGGAATAACTTACAATATTGTGGGAGAAGAAAAACTAGAATTAAAGATTTCAACAATAAGTGATTCTACTATCTCTCTTCTTAGAACAGGTATTGCAGCATATGATCACATTGACTATTCAATATTTATAAAAATACCCGGTCCAAATAATAACTCAATTTATTTGTTCGTTAGTTTCTATGCCACAGGTTCTGTTGCTGCTGTTAAATATATGACTAATAATGAAAATCTTAAAAATATTGTGCGCAAACTAAATTTAGACTCTGAAAAATTACCAGAGTACTTTTATGTTGTTTTTAAATCTACCGGTCATAATAGAGAACTACTTTCAACTGAGATATATTATGCTGGTGAAATTAAGTCTGAAACTATAAAATGGTAGATTTTTTATGGAAATGAATTTCCATACTCTTTCTTTGTTTAATCCATTAGAATCAGAACACTAAACCTAAAATTGAAATAATTCTTCTCAAAAATAATTACAGCTCATATTTAGTTTTATACCATTAGTGTTAGAATATATTTGCGATTTCGGACTTCTAATTTTTGTAGCTTTGAACATAAAATAATAAGACGTAACATATTAAACTCGGAGAAATAATGAAATCAAGTAATTTAATAACATATTTTTTAATACTATTTTTTATTCTAGTATCAATCCCAGCAACTATATTTGCACAAAGATTTGAAGTTACACCCTATTATGGTTATATGTTTGCAGGAAAAATGCAATTTGTAGAAGGTACTATGAATATTAAAGATAATCCAAACTATGGTATTATTTTTGACTTTGAACTTGATAGACGTAATGGATTAAATTTAGAACTATCTTATGACCGATTAGATACAAGAACTACATTTAAAGAACCAGGAGAATTTCAATCTGAGAATGATCTTTTTGATATGTTTATTGAGTATTATCAATTAGGAGCTTTATACAATAAACCTCTCTCTGAAAAAGCCAATGCATTTGGATTTTTTACTGGAGGTGTTGCTCGTTTTTCACCTGTTACAAATGAATATGGTGATGCCTACCGATTTGCAATTACAACTGGTGGTGGTATTAAGTATTTCTTTACAAAATCAATTGGAATTAGAATACAAGGTCGTCTAAAAATGCCAATATTCTTCTCTAGTGGTGGATTATATCTTGGATCAGGTGGAAGTGGTTTTTACATGGGGAGTGGAACTGTCCTATTACAAATGGATTTAATTGCTGGTTTAACAATCAGGTTAGGTGAATAAAAATTTTTGAAGAGAGATGAAAATCTTTTTTATCTCTCTTCATTTTTATCATTATAAAACTATCCAGAAAATCTAAATCCTTTGATGGGCTCTCTTAAAGTCAGTACTGGACATGGTGCTTTCCTAACAACCTTTTCAGATGTACTACCAAAAAGAAGATGCTCAACCCCAGTATGACCATGAGTTGAAATAATTATTAAATCTGCATCAATATCTTTTGCAGTTCCAATAATTTCCATAAATGGTTTTCCAGTTTTAACTATAATATTGTAACTAAGCAGTTCACCAATTGCAGTTTTTGCGAGTTCAGTTAGTTCTTCTTTTGCTTTTTCTTCATAATCAATATCAGCTTTTGTAATTACAATCTGCCCCATACTTAAATCGGCTGGGTAAATTATTGGTTCAATAACATAGACTAAATTAATTTCAGAATTGAATTGTTTTGCAAAACTAACTGTGTATTGAAGTGCTTTTTTTGAGTAGTCGGAAAAATCGATTGGAACTAATATCTTTTTTATCATTTCCATGATGCCTCCTAATGTTGTTGGTATTTGTATATCTATTGTACGAAATATTAATCAAAAATTCCAGACTCAGCTATACGCCATATTTTCTGACATGCAAATTTATTTTCATACAAAGCTCGTCCAATAATAACAGAATCAATTCCAATATTGGTAAGCTCCTTCAACTGAAATAATTCTTCACTCTTAGTGATACCGCCAGAATGTGTCACTTTCAGATTTGTGTTCTCAGCAATCATTTTAGAAAGTTCAATATTGGCTCCCTCTAGCATTCCATTTTTGGACACATCGGTTACAATTACACGAGTTATTCCTGCATCCTCAAGGCGTTTTGCAAATTCCAAAGGTGAGATGTCAATGATTTCTTTTCTACCTTTAATTATCACTTTATTATTTGCAATAATATCAATTGCGGCAGAAAGTCTTGAACTCCCAAAAGCTTTTATAATTTTATCAAATTCTTCAGGTTTTGTATAAGCTAGCGAGCCTATTACGAGTCTAGTAACTCCTAAATCCATTGCAGTAGCTGCTTCATCGTACGAACTTATTCCCCCACCAAACTCAACTGGAATCACAACTGACTCACAAATCTCCTTTATAATATTATAATTTTTTTTTGAATGAAGTAGTGAGTGATCAAAATCGACAACGTGCAGAAACTTAGCATTTTCAGTTCTCCAAATCAAAGCCATTTCAACTGGATCATTCCCATAATCGTTGCAATTAAGTTCTGGAATTCCTTGAACAATACGGACGGTCTTACCATCCTTAATATCAATTGCGGGTATTACTAAAAGATTTGACACAAAGAAAACTCTATTTTTATTATATGGTAACTTAAAAGATTAATTAGATAAAAAAAAGAAAAATTGAGTTAACATCATAAAATATTACAATATTTTAAAAACATCTTTTGGCAAAGCTGGGTAAGCATTTGCTGTTAAATCTGAAATGATTTTATTTTCATAAAGTTTGCTACCCCTATAAGCAATCATTGCAGCATTATCACCGCAAAATTCAATATCAGGAATAACTAATTTTTTATCATATTTTTTTGCCAACTCAGAAAACTTATTTCTAATTGCATTATTTGCAGCAACTCCCCCAACAAGCGAAAGTGATTTCACTTCAAATTTATGGATTGCTTTCTCAACATTCTTTCCTAATGCACGCACTACTGCATCTTGGAACGATGCTGCAATATCAGGCTTATCTTCTTCTGGAATATTTCCAGCACTCTGATACTCTTTTTGAATGTAACGCAGAACAGAAGTCTTTAAACCACTAAATGAAAAGTCATACTCAGTTTTTAGTTTTGCTACTGGAAAATTAATTGCCTTTGGATTTCCCCTCTCAGAATACTCTTCAACCTTGGGCCCTCCTGGATAACCAAGCCCAATCATTTTTGCAACTTTATCGAAAGCTTCACCAGCGGCATCGTCAATGGTGGAGCCTAATTTTGTGATATTTAAATCATCTTCCACTAATAATAATAAAGTATGTCCACCAGAGACAGCAAGTGCTAGATATGGGAATTCTGGTTTCTCTTCCATTAAGAATCCAGAATAGACATGCCCTTCAATATGATTTACTGAAACAAATGGTTTATCCAATGAATATGCTAACGCCTTCCCAAAATTTAATCCCACAAGTAATGCCCCAATTAAACCAGGACCTGCCGTAGCAGCAATCACGTCTATTTCTTCTTTTTTAATATCTGCATCAATAAGTGCTTGCTTAAATAAGGGTGCAATCATTTGCAAATGAGCACGACTCGATAGTTCAGGAACTACTCCGCCATACTTAACATGAAAATGTTGAGAGGAGATAAGGTTAGAAAGAATTTCACCATCTCGTAAAATTGAAACTGAAGTTTCATCACATGAAGACTCTAACCCAATAATTGTCATAGTCTGTTTAGCTCAATTTCCAAAAGGTAAAAAGCCTTTGAACATTGTCCAGGCTAGTTGTGGGTTTTCTTGCAGACGACGCATTGCATAAAAATGCCACTGTTCACCAAACGGCACATAAACACGCATCTTATGTCCATCTTCCAATATTTGCTGGCGTAATTTTTCGGTTACTCCATATAGCATTTGAAATTCGTATTTGTCTTTAGAAATTTTTCTATCTTCAATAATTTTAATTGCTCTATCAACTATAGGTTTATCATGTGTTGCAATTCCAATATAGCAATCGTCATCAAACATTAAATTTATATTATTAACAAAACTATCTCTAATTTCTTCTCTCTTTTTATAGGCAATTTCTTTGGGCTCAATATAAATTCCTTTACAAAGTCGATAGTCTGTATTAATTTTATTCATATCCCTAACATCATCTAATGTGCGATGCAAATAAGCTTGAACAACTATCCCAACATTATCTGGATATTTCTCATAAAGCTTTTTGTATAGTTTAATAATGCTATCCGTAGTGGATGAATCCTCCATATCGATACGAACAAAATTATTATATTTTTTTGCTCGCTCAATAATTTTATCATATTGCTCAAAACAGAAATTAAAATCTATATCTAATCCAAATTGAGTTGGTTTGGTGGAAATATTTGAATCTAGTTTTTCATTTTCTATTGTATCAAGTAATTCAAGAAAATCTTTAACAAAGCTAATTGCATCTTCTTTTCTACTAACAGATTCTCCAAGAATATCCATTGTTGCAGTTATCCCTTTTGAATTTAGTTCTTTTGTAACTGCTACGCCTTGGGCTAAAGTTTTACCTGCAATATACTTTTTTGCAAATAAATAAATAATTGATTTCGGTAAGATTTTGACTGCATTTACAATCAGATTATGAATTGGATTCAACTGTTCACCATTTTATTTTTTGAACTTTAAACTTAATTTTAGTCTAATAATTATGCAAGATATTAAATTAAAATACATGAAATAATTAGGGTATTTCTATTTACACTATAAAGGTTTTGTTTAATATTTACGATGGGCAAATTATTTTTTCCTGTTATAGTCATCCCCGAATGCTCGTATCGGGAATCTCAAATAAAATAATAGATTCCCACTGGAAACGTGCGGGAATGACAACACTAATTTGTATTTCATAATATTCTCAAGTGAATAATACAGATTCCAAATATAATTAGAGCGATTGTGAATCTTCTACTAACTCAGCTCTACCGTCTTTTAATCGGATCACTCTTCCTTTATGTTTCTTCAATAATTCATAATTATGAGTAGCAAAAAGAACTGATGTGCCACGAGAACTAATTTTTGTAAGTATATCTAATATTTCTTTCGAGGTTTCTGGATCAAGGTTTCCGGTTGGTTCATCAGCTATTATTAATTTAGGTTCATTGATTATTGCCCTTGCTATTGCAATACGTTGTTGCTCCCCACCAGATAACTGACTAATTTTATTCTTCTGCTTATGCGCCAATCCAACTTCTGATAAAACCTGATAAACTTTACGTTTTAAGTTTTTCCCTTTTACTCCAGTTATTTCTAACACGAACGCTAGATTTTCATAGACAGTTCGATCCTCAAGCAATTTAAAGTCTTGAAAAATAATTCCCACATTCCTTCGTAAATTTGGCAGAGTTTTCGGCTTAATTGTATCACTGCTAAAAACATCAAATTGAACATAACCACTGTGAGGCAGTATGTTCATATAAATCATTTCCAATAGAGTGGTTTTGCCCGATCCACTTTTCCCAATAAGGAAAACAAATTCACTTTCATCAATTGAAAAGTTGAGATCGGAAAATACTGGTTGATTTTTGTAATTAAATTCTACGTTATTAAAACTAAGCATTGTTCTTCTTCATAATAAATTGGATTCTTTCACTTTCACTATTTGCATCTTCAAAGGTGAATGAATCAAAACAGTCCATTACATATAATCCTGAATTTTCAGCAAGTTCAAAGTATAACTCAAAATCATATATTTTCTGAGTATGAACTTCATCAATTATTTCTCCATTTTCAAGTTTTACTATAAATCTATTTGTATGTATTTTCTTATCAAAATTATAACTGCTTATTTGTTTGTATAACAAATTTCGAAACTTCCCTTTTCTGTTCAACCTTTTAACATTTTTAATACTATTATTCTCTAAGCTAGCATCAAATGTAAAGATACCATCAGCACTTAATATTTGAGATATTTCATTAAAATACTTTTGTAATCTTTCCCTACTTGTCAAATAATTAATGCTATCAAATGTGGAATAAATAAAATCAAACTTCGAATTAAATGGCAGACTTGTCATATCAGCACATACACTTTTTTGATTCTTATCAATTAGCGAAAGCATACTTTTGGATAAATCGACTAAAACTAAATTTGGAAATATTTTTGATAAATAGAATGCTAACTTTCCACTACCAGCTGCAATTTCTAGATTCTTCACAGCATTAGGAGCATAAAATGCTTGTAAGTCTAAGATATACTTAGCCCAATCATTGTATGAGATTGTCCTCATTAAATGATCATAAATGCGAGATACAACTTTGTAAGGATCGTTTTTCATAATTAACAATTAAGAGAGTGAACAATTTCTATTTTTAGCAATCTGTTTAGCCCAACTAAATGATTCAATTAAACTATTAGGATTTGCAACAAGTTTCCGTGATATATCAAATGCAGTACCATGATCGGGTGAAGTTCTTATAATTGATAGGCCAGCAGTATAGTTAACGCCTTCATCAAAACTAATTAGTTTAAATGGTATTAATACTTGGTCGTGATACATTCCAATAGTAACGTCAAATTTATTGTGAAGTTTGTTTCCAAAGAAAGCATCTGGTACAAATGGACCTTCAATGTTGGAGCCTTCTTCTGCTAACTCTTTAACTGCTGGAATTATTTCATCTATCTCTTCCATACCTAAATGCCCTTCTTCCCCAGCGTGTGGATTCAATCCAAGTACCGCAATTCTAGGAGTTTTAATCTTTAGATCATATTCAAAAGTTTTCTGAATTTGCTTAACAACACTTTTTATTCTAGAAGTTGTTATTAATTCAGAAACTTTTACAATTGGTTCATGAATTGTAGTAAGCACAGTTTTAAATCTTTCTGAAAGAAACACCATTAAATAATTTGAAGTTTTTTCTAAATCACCGAGCAAATCGGTATGTCCAGTATAGTTTATTCCAGCCAACTTCCATGCAGTTTTAGAAATTGGGGCAGTTATCATTGCAGTAGCTAATTGTTCCTTTATCAACTTATATGCTTTTAGGATTGCATTATAACTGGCTAATCCAGATGATGCAGTTGATTTTCCAACATTTAATTGTGCATCTCCAATATCGAGTATAGTAACAACACCATTACTCAAATTACTTCTCGAAAATGATGTTGATATTTCAAATGGAAATTCAATTGGAATCATTTCGCTATAATATTCAAATACATTTTTAGGAATTATTAATGTTAGCTTATATTTCTCTTTTGAATAGAGTTTAATAATTGCTTTAATTGAAATTTCTGGACCGATTCCATTTATATCTCCACAAGTAAAAATATAATTATCCATTATTACTTAATCCTTTCAAATTTACCAGTACCTGTTTTATCAGAGAAATAGACCTTTTCATTTAGGGAACTATACGACCATATTTCTAGAACGTTGTATATTTCACTATAAGTTCGTTCAATTTTATCTGGTTCTCCGAAAAGTAAATATGTTTTGCCTCTATCAGTCTTAAGTCCATCATTTTTCCCAAGTGAATTATACTCATGGCGAATAAAATCAATTCTGGAATAAAACTCATAAAATATTTCATTAAATGATGTTGAGTTATCATCATCAAATCTATTCCAATAATTAAAAAGAGCACTATATTGCTCCTCATCTGAATAATCCAAAAGACTATCTGCAATATTCTTATATCCAATAATATTCATTGACTCGATTGCATCTTCAGTGTTATAAAGTGATTTTGGTTTTTCATTCCAAAACACATTCATATCATATTCAAATTCAAATAGCTTTGATTTTAAAAGTACTTTCACATCCCCTTCTTTTAAACTTTTATTTACATAGTTTAATCTGAAATACTTAACAAATTTTGATTTCTTATTAGTTATAATAATTTGGTCACCACACTCTACAAACTCTTTATTAAACAATTCATATTCATTAATTTCTTTTTCAATTATTGTTTTATCACCTTGCACAATCTCAACCTTTAATGAGAAATCGTTATTAGAATAGAACGGAATCAGAAGATCGTATTCATTTATTGAAAATGGAATACTGTTTTGAAAATTAGATAATTGAATTGTGGATGAATCGCAATTATTATTATTTGACACAACAATAGGTCTGTGTATTTGAGAGGAATCAACAATTATTTTTAAAGGCTTCCCTTTTATATCAATATCTGTATTGTTCAACAAAATTGATGGAGAAATTCTATAATTACCTTCTCTTATTTCAAAAGAAGTAATTCCTTCAACAAATAGTTTTGGATCACTTGTCTTTTCATAATCACTAATAGAAACCGTTTTCAGATCATACACTCTGGAAATAAAAATATCTTTTTCAAAGATTTCATATGCTATTGAAAGTCCAGATTTGAAATTTCCATTGTCTCTAACAAAGAGAAGATTGTTGGAAGGTATTTTAAATGAAATAAAACAAATATAAAGAGAATCATTTGGAACTAGATGTGTTTCAAAATAGATTGGTTGACGCTTTGGAAGTTCTTCACTATTATTTCGATTCTGTGAAAAAACCACACTATTAACTAGAAGAAAGAGAATGAAGAAATATATTTTTCTATAGTTCAATTTAATAATAATATTCAAATTAATTGTAGATTTTGAAAAGAGCAATATAATAAAAAAAGAGACTGTCTCAAAAGTGAATAAAATGTCATTCAGAGGAGTGAAACGACGTGAGAATCTTTAGTAATTGCATCAATTAAAAGATTTCACTCTCCGTTCGAAATGACATGAACCCTTTTGAGACAGCCTCAATAAAAACTCAATAACAAATGCTTATTTAACTATGCATACTTATCATAAATTCTTTATTGTTTTTTGTTCCACGCATTTTATTTAATAAGAAGTTCATAGCTTCAATTGAATCATACTCACCTAAGAAGTTTCTAAGCACCCAAACTTTTGCAAGTTCATCTTCGCTCAACAGCAGTTCTTCTTTTCTAGTACCTGATCTATTTACATTAATTGCAGGGAACACTCTTCTATCAGATAATGCTCTATCTAGAACTAATTCCATATTGCCAGTTCCTTTGAACTCTTCAAAAATAACATCATCCATTCTACTACCAGTTTCAATTAAAGCTGTAGCAATAATAGTTAAACTACCACCCTCTTCAATATTTCTAGCAGCACCAAAAAATCTTTTTGGTTTTTGAAGTGCATTAGAATCAACACCACCAGAAAGAATTCTTCCACTATGTGGAGCCACTGTATTGTGTGCTCTTGCTAATCGTGTTATACTATCTAAAAGTATAACAACATCTGCACCAGTCTCAACTGATCTTTTTGCTTTTTCAATTACCATATTTGCTACTTGTACATGTCTCTCAGCAACTTCATCAAAAGTAGAGCTAATTACTTCAGCTTTAACTGAACGTTGCATATCAGTAACTTCTTCAGGTCGTTCATCAATTAATAACATAATCAATTGAACTTCTGGATTATTACGGGAAATAGAATTTGCAATTTTTTGAAGTAATACAGTTTTTCCAGTTTTTGGTGGAGAAACAATTAATCCCCTTTGTCCTTTACCAATTGGCGACAAAAGATTCATTACACGCATTGAATATTCACCAGGAGCTGATTCAAGATCCAATCTCTTTTGCGGGTATAATGGTGTTAAATTATCAAATAGAGTTCTGCCTCTAATCTCATCAGGATCTTTTCCATTAATAGCTTCAACACGAAGTAATGCAAAAAATCTTTCTTGATCTTTAGGAGGTCTTACTTGTCCACTCACAAAATCACCAGTTCTCATGTGAAATCTTTTTATTTGCGAAGGTGATACGTAAATGTCATCTGGTGAAGGCAAGTAGTTGTACGAAGATGATCTTAAAAATCCATATCCATCAGCAAGAACTTCTAAAGTTCCTTTTGAAAATTGGTTACCATCTTTTTTTGTTTGTGCTTCAAGAATCAAGAATATTAGTTCTTGTTTTCTTAAATCATTGTAATTTTCTAATTTTAATTCTTTTGCGATTTCGTGAAGATCTACAATCTTCTTCTTCTTTAATACGGAAATATCCATTGGAGTTTTTTAACCTTGAAATGTTTTGTTAAATGATAATTTATAAATTATTTTGGAGATGTTTATCCAATTTTCTGACTAATTAATATTGATTTTGACGAAAGGAACAAGAGGCATGACGAAAACTTACTCTATTTCTTTTTTAATGTCAAGTATTGGCAATATTTTATAACAATATTTATTTTGACACAACACAAAGATAATACTTATTGTTAAGAATAACCCTATTCTATCCTATAGGACATGGTTTTGCAGAGATTATAATTAAACAAATATTTTCCTACTTCATCAAAATAAATTTCATGGTTTTTGAAAAATCTCCAGAAACTAATCTATAAAAATATGTACCACTCGAAAGATTACTTGCATTAAAAACAACTTCGTAATTGCCTGGCTGCTGCTGTTGGTTAACTAATGTTGTTACTTCTCGTCCAAGAATATCAAACACAATTAGCTTCGTATTTGCCGTTTCACCTTTGCCATTTAACGGAATTGAATATTTTATTGTTGTACTTGGGTTAAAAGGATTTGGATAGTTTTGAAATAAAACAAATTCTTTCGGTGCTATATATTCCAATACAATTTCTTTACTCCAGCTCTCACCTTTTGCATTGCTTAAAACAAAATGCAAAGTGTCCATCTCATTTATTGGTGCTTCGATAGAAACATCAAATTCTATTTCAATCTCTTTTTCACTTCTCTTTTCGATGTTGCCAATTTCAAGTTCATTGTTTTTAATATCAATAAACTCTGATAAATATGTTTCCTCAATAGCCAAAGCACTTGTGCTGAGCGTAGCCGAAGCATTTTCTATTGTTAAAACTATTTTGTTCCCTTTTATTCCAGGCTCTACTTGGTAGGTAGTTTGTCCAAAGGTAAAGGTTGAGGCTAAGGCTAAGATTATTAATATATTTTTCCCCGAAATAAAACGGGATTTCGTGTTATTCAACATTTTATTCTCCAAATAATTGCACACAGATTAAACTGATGTTATATCTGCGTGCAATTTTATTTTTTAGTTTGATAATTCTTCAATTAAATCTAAGCATTTCGGTTTTACATGATTATAACCTTCTTCTGATACAAAACCACTGGTTTTATAGGAATCTAATATTATTACAAAACCTTCAATAATTGTTTTGCACCCTAATGGGTTATTCTGTTCTAATGTTATTTGGGCATTATTTAACATTGCGGTAAAATTTGTATAGACCCAAGTGGCACTATACCAACCTGCTGTGTTGCATGTTTCATTTGCTGCAAATACTAAATCAAGTAGTGCAGATGCTTCTACATTTTGAGGTGCGTTTATTATGCTGTCTAATTTGGATATTAAAAAATCACTATTAGGTTTTAGCAAGTTATAACCTTCTGTTGTTACAAAGTTACTTGTTTTGTAACTATCTAATATTACATTAAATCCTATCATTATTTGCTTGCTACTTTCTAGTTGGTTTTGCTGCAGCATTAGTTTTGCATTATCTAAAGAACTT
This sequence comes from uncultured Melioribacteraceae bacterium, assembly GCA_965370315.1. GTDB lineage: Bacteria > Bacteroidota > Ignavibacteria > Ignavibacteriales > Melioribacteraceae > 1-14-2-50-31-20. Next base: position 7,544 of record CBDUTO010000022.1, on the reverse strand, counting down.
TTTAATACTGTATGCACCCATGCTGCACTTAGCCATCCATTGTCTAAGCATTGTGTATTATAACTTAGTAGTGTATCTACAAATGCTATTGGGTCAAACTTTGTGGGAACTTCGGGGGCAGAATCTGGTAGTTGCTCTATTAAATACTCTGTATTAAAATAGAGCAATGCATATGCTTCGCTTGATAATACTGTGGAGCTATCTGCATTACAATCATTTAAAACTAATTCCAATTCTGCTCTTGCTGAGGCACTATCTGTTTGTTCTAAAAATGTTTTTGCATTGTTAAAATATGTGTTGTATTTGTTTTTTGTTTCTTCGGTTTCTATCCAGTCAAGTGCGTGTGAACTATCTGTATAGGTGTTTAGTGTGTCTAGGAAGTCTGATGGAATAAATGGGAAAGGTGGAGAATAAGGAGTTATAGTTTTATTACTGAAACTATTATTTATAATATCCTCATGCATCCTAATTAAAGCATCACCACCACCACTATCACGATTACGAAACCAAGGGCCCCTATCACTTTGAATATAAAAATTAGCTATCTTTGGTAAACCAACTGATTTAACTTTAAAACCTTCAACAGTCTCTCCAGGTAATATAAGATTTTTTGTATTACCTAAATTGTAATTCCATGAGGATGGTGAATTTCCTAATCGACCAATATATTTCCACCCAATTGGTGCACTTCCTGATTTATCATATAAACCATGCTCAATATGAAATTTTTGTATACTTCTTCTGCTGTTTCCATTGTTACTAATTGTATATTCATATAAAAATAGTGTGTCATTTTTTGTTACTTCACATTTTACATTAGCTTCAGCATTTGTTGCTGGTTGAAATGCTTCAAATGGAACAATTGGTGTTGAATTCCATTTTCCGTATGCTTGCCCATTCCAACTCCATGCTAATGTACCATCCTTCTCTTGATGACTTCTTACCTCAAGAATTCCATCACCATCTATATCGTCCATTGAAAACCTTCGGAAAGACATACTAAGAGGGATATAATAACCTTCAGAATTCTTAGCATTTATGCAATTTCCAGTATTACCATCCCAACTAAAAATCCAAATATCATTAGAACCTTGATATGATCCCCTAATATCAACAGCATATATTATTTCAACATTGCCATCTAAGTTCATATCTATTGTGCCTATTAAAGCAGCACCCCATCCGTAAATTATTGGGTCAGAGTGCCAGATAATTTCACCATTTTTATAAATTCCTACTAAATCATCTTTGTTTATATCTCTTGTATTTGCATAAAATATATAACTATCCTTTAATGTATTATACGGATCATCTATTGGATAATATCCACGTCTATTTCTAAGGTCAACACCTAATTCTTCATTAACGCAAACTAATTCAGATACTCCATATGAATCATCAAATAATAAATGTAACTGAACTGTTATTAACGAATCAGCTAATCTATTATTCTGTGAATAAATTACTTTGTTGTTTATTAAAAGTAGTAAACTTATAAACATTATATTTTTTATTATATTTTTCATCTTTTATTTCCATTTTTTTATTTAATTGCAAAATAAAGTTGATTATACCAGCACATAATTTTGCTTCCATAATCCACAACAGCACATCCTCTACTACCATATTCTGCATCATTACCATTGTAGTTATTTAATACTTTTCTCCAGGTTCTTTCAAATCCTTCTGCCCAATTAGCTTCTTGATAAAAATTCCAATGATTTGGACTATTGAACTTAGAAATTAAATGCTTTACAGAAAAACTAAAATAGTAATGTTCAGTATTATTTAACCTCTCTGGTGTGTAAAGTCTTTCAGGTATAGATGTTGTTTGGAGATCATTGGGATACCTGTTTTCATAAATACCATCAAAATAAACCAATTGCAATTTACCATATGAAGCAACAATTCTTGTTTGTGCAGTATGGTTTTCAAAGCCACCTCTATAATTATAACGGACATGATGCCACAATGAATCGCGAGCTTCTTGCTCAATTAAATCATTGCTTACTGATATATTTAGATCTATGTATTTAGCTTTAATTGAATCTTCAAAAGCTGGATATGTATCATCAAATGTTGTAACTAAATAGGTTTCATATAAATTTCTATGACTATCAAAGTATTCCCATATTGTTTGGTAGGTATTTGGGTATTGTATTAAGTTCAAAGCACCATCACGTAAATTAGCCGCATCAGTTGGTGGCTCTGGTTCTCCTATTCTACCTGTTTCCGAAACCCAATATGCATTTGCTTGCATAGCAGATAATGTTGGTAGTCTGTCTTGTAATTTCATATCTAATATTGGCTCATACCTATACGCAGGGTAAAAATTCGACTCATGCTTAATTTGTGCTTTCAATAATTGAGGTGGTATCCCATATAGCCCACCATAATAAATAACTAAGCTATCCAAATTGTATTCAATATCATCAATATTCCGAGCAACATTATCTTGATTTCCAAGTCTATTTGGTGCAATTACTTTTATATCAATATCAACTGAACCTATATTATTTTGAGCATGTAATTTAACAACATATGTTGAATCCTCATGCCAATAGCGCCCAACAAGTCTTATTAAACTAGTTGGTAAATTATTTCCATCGAACATTTGTTTTTCTCTCTCCCAATAAACACCCTTTCTTTCTCCATAATCTGTACCCTCAACAATTTCAACGGGATTAGTGTCCCAAACATTTTCTATTAACCATGTCCAATCGCCATCACTACCCGTATTTTGTTGTGGTACTCCATTTGCATCTGGTTGTATTTCTTCAATTTTCAATTCATTTGTAGCAGTGTTCTGTTTGGCTTGATAGTATTTAGCTTCGCCGAGTAGAATAGTCAAGTTTTTTATCTTCACATTAGCAACACCATAAATAGGTTCAATAAAGTTGATTTTATCTTTGTTACCACTCTTCTTACTTTTTTTGCTATTTGTTGGTTCTATCTGCGCAGCGTTATCTTCTGGAAAGAAGAATGTTGTAACTTTAAGAGACATCTCTGCATTATCTTCTGTAATACTATCTTCGGCAATTAGCTTAAAGCCACTTTCAATATCGTAAAAAGATTTTCCTACTATTTCTCCATCAACAAGTAAAAAGTTACCAAACTCCTCGCCATCAGCAAATTTAATATCAAATGTTTGGTCTGTTGGAAAATCTAATAATGTGCCATCACTTTTTTTATATTTTAACAATACATTTGCTGTATCTCCCGGGGCAAGTGTTTTAGGTTCAACTTCAACAATAAGCTCTGTTGGTTTAATTAATAAATCTAATTCGAGCGGTTGTATATTTGGAATTGAGCAAGAAATTCTAATAAAAATACTACTCTCGCTTATAGGTTCATCTTCATCAGCTAAAAACTCCAATTCTAATAAATTATTATTTGAAGCAATGTTACTTAAAATATCTCCAACTTCATTAGTATGTAGATTTATTAACTTTCCAAAATTCATTCCATTCATAATTTCAGCTGTAAATGTTGTTCCCTCTGGAATATCTATTATTTGATCGCAATATGTATTTGAGAGCCAAGCACTTATTTTAACACTCTCATTTTTAATTATTTGGTAGCGGTCTTCTAAAAACTCTCCTTGAACAATACTTATAATTCCAGTATTAATTTCCTTTATTATTCCATTTGCATTGGCTTCAATTGAAATTGAAATAGGATCAGAAGGTGAAGACGGATTATTAATATGTAGATACTTGTTAATAAGATCACCAGCAGTTACCTCTATTATAGATCCAATTATTTCATCTGTTTCGCCATTTGCAAAACTCACTAAACCAGCATCTGATATAATTGAAAATGTAATTGGTTTATCAGTTCTCCAATATTGATCTAAATCATTGAAGATTGGTGTTACGGAGAGTGAAGCATAATAATTGTTACAACTCAAATTTCTATTTATATTAAAATTAAAATCATTTGCTACTGGTGGCGAAAATACCACATTTACATATGGGATATCATATTTACTTCCTACTAACTTATTAGAACCATATTGTACTACATCACCATCAAGACTAATGCTGTAATTCACAGTACACTCTTCAAATTCTTCTAGATTTGCTTTGAATTGGAACATAAAAAACAAACCAGTTTCATTTCCACTTAATGTAATTATTTGTGGTCCACCTCCGGTTTCCCAACCATTTGCTCCACTATTAGGATAATTGCTTGGATAAACTAATGATGATGAAACTTCTATATCTGGTAAATCCCAAAAAACATCAAAACTTACTGAATAGTTTTCACTTAAACTTGTTGTAGTATTTAAATGTTTTGCCTTACTCCTTGGCTCAATCTTAACTCTCTCCTTAATCACAATTTGCCCAAATAAATTTGTTGAATTTGGTAGTGTTAAAAATAGAAAGAATAACATAAGTTTGAAAAGTTTTAATAAATTGATTTTGATTAAATAAGATGGGGGGGTATTGTTAGTTTCATATCTCTCCTCTAATTTTTGCCACACTATTAAGTATTTGTAAAACAATCTTACTGTGCTAAAGTAAGAATTGCCTTTTTAAGATGCAAGGGTATTATGTTACAACAAACTTTTTTTAATTTCGCCAAGTATATATATTGATCCTAAAACCACCAATGATTCATCTTTTTTATTAGAAAGAAACTCATTTATAAATTTACTTGGTATTGGCAACGGTTTAATTATTATTCCTATTTTCTTACTAATATTAGAAAATTCGGAAAGAGTTAATGACCTTTCATAATCTATTTCTGTCACATAAATAGTATCAAAATATTGATTCAACTTTTGCAAAATTTCTTCAACACTTTTATCTTTCATTGCACCATATACTACACTTCTGTGAGAATATTTTGCGCTTTCTTTTTTATATTCATCCAGAAATACTTCGATACCTTCAAGGTTATGTGCAGCGTCAAAAATCACACTCGGATTTTCTGAATATCTTTCATAACGCCCTTGAATTCCAGAATTTTCAATTACTTTTTGTAATCCAGAATATATTTTTTCAGTTTTTATTATCGGAAATAATTCATTTATAACTAGGGCTCCTAAAGCCGCATTTAGGAGTTGGTATTCACCATTAAGTGGAATCTTATTAATTGATAATTCCTTTGCTTTAAGATTCAGTTTAGCTTTTGAATCATTAATTAATAAATATTTTTCTAATTTGAATAAAGATGAATTCCTTTCACTGCTAATAGTTTTTAAGACTTCTTTCGCAATTTTTGGCATTTTTCCAACAAATACTTTTTGATTTTCTTTTATGATTCCACCTTTTTCCTTAGCTATGATAGCCAAATCATTTCCAAGAATATTGGTATGCTCAAAACTGATTGAAGTTATTACAGAAGCGAGTGAATCCAAAACATTTGTGGCGTCTAGTCTCCCTCCGAGCCCTGTCTCTATAACCGCATAATCGATGCTCTCATCAACAAAATATTGAAAAGCCATAGCAGTTGTCAGCTCAAAGAACGTTGGTGACTCAGAGTCTATATACTCTTCATTGCTAATCATGAATTCAACAACATAGTCATTCGGAATCATCACTCCATTAATTCTTATGCGTTCGTTAAATTCAATAAAATGAGGCGATGTATAAAGTCCAACTTTAAACCCAGACTCTTGTAAAATACTTGCAATAAATGAAGAAGTGCTTCCCTTTCCATTTGAACCAGCTACATGGATAGCTTTTAATTTTTTGTGAGGATTTCCGATATGCTCCAATAGATTAGTAATATTTTCTAATCCGAGTTTTATTCCAAACTGATGAAGTGAAAAGAGTTTATCTAAAGCTTCTTGATAGTTCATATTAAAGTGAATATGATCCGGTTAAATTACTAATTTTTGAAAGTCCTGTCTTAACACAATAATCATTTAATCCTTTTATTATCTCTTCAGAAGCAGATGGATTAACAAAGTTAACCGTACCTAATTGGAATGCAGAAGCTCCGCAAATCATAAATTCAACAGCATCTTTCCAGTTCATTATTCCACCAATTCCAATTATAGGGATATCAACATTTCTGCTAATTTCCAAAACCTTAGCTAATGCAACAGGTTTTATTGCTGGACCGGAAAGCCCACCAGTGATGTTTTTAATCTTTGGTCTCTTTGTATAGATATCAAATGCAGTTCCAACTAAAGTATTAATTGCAGAGACTGCATCTGCACCTTCATCCTTAGCGGCTTGTGCAAAGTCTTTTATTGTTGCAGTGTTCGGAGATAATTTTATAATAATTGGTTTGTTAGTTACAGCACGAACTTTTTCAGTAATTATACGAACATTATTTACATCATTACCAAAAACCAAGCCTCCATCTTTTACGTTAGGACAGGATACATTTATCTCAAACGCTTTTACCGTATCTTCAGAATCAAGTGTTTTTGTACATTCAACATATTCTTCAATTGAACTTGCTGCAATATTACAAATTAAAGTTGAGCCAATATTTTTTAGAAATGGGATTTTATCTTTAATAAATGCCTCAAGCCCAACATTAGCAAGACCAATTGCATTTAGCATTCCAGATGAAGTCTCAGTAATTCTCTTTGGAGGATTCCCCTTTCGTGGATGTAGTGAAACTGACTTAGTTACAATTCCACCAATCTTTGATAAATCTGTATAATCCGATATTTCATTTCCATATCCAACAGTTCCAGATGCTAACATTACTGGATTTTGAAGAACCAGACTACCAATCTTTACACTTAAATCTACATTTTTCATAATATTACATCCTCTGCTTTAAAGACTGGACCATCTTTGCACACTAATAGAAATCTATCAGAATGTGCTCCTTCAACATTACAGCCTTGGCAAATACCAAACCCACAAGCCATTACACTCTCAGTAGATATTTCACAATCAAATCCTTTTTCAATAGTAAATTGACTCAATGCACGCAACATTGGATTTGGACCGCAAGCAAATATTTTGGTATTATCACTATCATACTTAATAATTTCTGAATCTAAAAGTTGTACTACATTTCCATGAAATCCTTCGGAACCGTCATCAGTTGAAGCAATAATGTTTTTTAGTTTGTACTCAACAATATCCTTTTTAGATCTTCCACCAACAAAGGAGATAATATTTTTATTCTTAGAAATATTTTTAATTAAAAATGGAAATGGAGCAGCACCAATCCCACCTGCAACAATAATTACATTTTCATAATCACCCGAAATATCAAAGCCAACTCCAAGAGGACCAATAATATTTAACACTTCACCTTTCTTTTTCTGAGAAAGAATTTTAGTCCCTTCGCCAACTAAATTAAACTGGAATGATATAATATCATTTTCAATATCACAAATAGAGAAAGGTCTTCTCAATAATGGAGATATAGAATCATTCACTTTAATATTGCAGAACTGTCCAGGTTTGGCTTCTTCAGCTATATTTAGAGATTTCACTTTAAGAATAAAAATACCAGTTTTAATTTCCTCAACTGATTCTACTATTCCACTTTTTTCAATCATTTTATTTCATCCAAGTTTTTTTTTGTAGATGTAGCTCGCTACATCACTACTTCTTCCCTCT
>CBDUTO010000021.1:0-42582 GCA_965370315.1 uncultured Melioribacteraceae bacterium | reverse complement strand
AAAAGGGGATTATGGATAGGATCGAAAATATTTTAAGTTTCAGAAAAAATGATGAAAATTTATCAACATCTGGGCAACCAACAGAAGCAGAATTATCATTACTTGCCTCAGACAGTTATAAGTGGATAATTAATCTTAGACCAAATATGGAAATGGAAACTGTCTTTGATGAAAAAGCTATAGTTGAAAATTTGGGGTTAGAGTATCTGCAAATTCCAATGACATTTGAAACATTAAATAACAAAATTCTTATGAAATTTTTTGAAGTGATGGAAAAAACTAAAACAAAGAAAAGTCTAGTTCATTGTCATCATAACATAAGAGTTTCTGCTTTACTAGCTTTTTATAGAATTCTAAAGCAGAATTGGAGTAAAGAGGAAGTTTTTAATGATTTAAGTAAAATGATGGAAATAACTCCAATGTTCGAAAACTATTTTAGCCACCACATATCTGAGTTTAAAAAATCTAAGTCTGGATTAAATATATGACATTTGAAAATAAAACAGTTTTAATAACTGGAGCTTCAACTGGCATTGGAAAAGCATTGGGTGAAAAATTATTGAACGAAGATTGTAACCTAGTTTTAACTGCACGTCGAAATGGGAAAATTGAGGAATGGGTAAATAATTATAAAAATCACAAAGCTGAAATATTAGTTCTTAAAAATGATGTCACGGATAAAGTGAATGTTGAAGAATCTTACCAAAAGGCTGTAGATAAGTTTGGAAGTATTGATATTGCAATTCTTAATTCTGGAATTGGAAAAAGTGTTACTCCAGAAACATTCAATTCAAATATTGCTGAAGATATTATTAGTACAAATTTTCTTGGAGCAGTTTATTGGATTGAGCAATTACTCCCTGATATGATTAAGAGTAAAAGTGGAATTATTGCACCAGTTTCATCATTAGCTGATAACAGAGGTTATTCTGGAAGTGGATTCTACTGTGCAAGTAAATCAGCACTATCCATTTTTGCCGAGGGTTTAGCGATTGACTTAAAAAAATATGGAGTTAAAGTTTTAACTATAAAACCTGGATTTGTAAAAACTCCTATGACAGATCAAAATAGGTTTAAAATGCCACTTATGATCTCAGCTGAAAAATCAGCAGATTATATAATCACTGGAATTGAAAAAGAGAAAGCAATAATTCAATTTCCTTTCCCAACAGTTTTAGGTGCAAAGATTATAGGGTTACTACCTAATTGGATTTATAGAACCCTATCGAAACGATGAATGTTAAATGTAATATGTCCAGCACAATTTCGCAATTAATTTGAATCGGATTGTAAATATTAATATTGTTAATAGTGAGATAGTATTTTTTCCTTGACAAGTATCTGCCTATTTATTATTTTTGAATCATAATTCAATAATAAAAGTGTTATGAGAGTTAAAGAAGGAAATAAAGAAAAAGATATTCTTGAAGCAGCCATTGAGGTTTTTGCAAAACATGGTTACCACATGGCAAAAATTTCAAAAATTGCTGAGGTCGCAAATGTAGCTACGGGGAGTGTCTATGTCTATTTTAAAAATAAAGAGGATATTCTCCTAAAAGTTTTTGCTGATCTTTGGTCAAAACTTCACAAAGAATTTAAATTGCTTGAAGCAAATACATCATTATCTGCAATTGAAAAACTTGATGGAATGGTTGATTTGATTTTCGATGTATTAACAGCCAATCAATCTCTAGCACTAGTTGTTGTTAATGAGCAAAACCATCTTCAAAAATCAAACAAGAATGAATTTACAGACTTTTATGAAAAATTTCTGGATGTAGGCGAGACTATTATAAACAATGGAATTTCCAACAATTCGTTTACTGCAAATGTAGATGTTGAAATATTTAAGCAGTTTGTCCTTGGCGCTGTTAGGCATCTTGTACATTGCTGGGCAAATGAACATGATAAATTTCCAATAAATAAAATACGACAAAATGTTAAGTTGTTAATTAAATACGGTATAAAAAAGTAATATTTTTTATAATATAATGAATAATGATTCAAGAAACATTAAAGAGAATAATTAATATGTCATTAAATAAAACAATTAAAATTGGAATCATGATTTTTATTCCATTTATGTTAAAGGCTCAAGAGTTAAATCTTGAAGATGCAATAAATATTGCTTTGGTAAAAAATGAGATGGTCCAGCAATATCAATCAAGACTAAAAAGTAAAGAGTTTGAAAATACAGCTGCATGGGGCAATTTTCTTCCATCGATAAATCTTACTGGAAGTTATACACATATGGATGATGATTTGCAGATTGATTTGAATCCAATTAGAAGTGCAATGATTCAACTTCAAGCAGGCACGCAAACAGAATTGACTAATATTTCAAATACAATGGCTGGAAATACTCCTTTAACAGATGCACAGAAAGCAGCCATTTATGGTCAAGCATTTACCACTCTTGATGGGGCTATTCCATCATTTGTAGAAACATTAAAAGATCAAGATTATAGATCTGCTTCCTTTGTGGGTGTACAGCCTCTATATATGGGTGGAAAGCTAGTTGCTGCAAAAAAATACTCCTCGGCAGAAGAAGAAGCGGCAAAGCAAGAATTAGAGAAAATCAAAAATGAAATAATTAATAAAATTATTAAATCATATTCTCAAAATTTACTTCAGAAAAATATTGTTGAAATAAGAAAGAATGTTCTAAATGGTATGCTTAAGCACAAGAACAATGCTAACAAGTTATTCGAGCAGGGTATTATTGCTAAATATCATTTACTAAGAGCCGAAGTTGCAGTAGCTGAAGCGGAAAGAAACTTACAAAAAGATAAAAATAATTTAGAGTTAGTTAAACTATCTCTAAATTCTTTGCTAGGCTTACCTCTTGAATCAAATATTACTTTGTCGGATTCTCTGAAATTTACAGAATTACCAGATTCTCTTGTTGATCTACTTACTAAAGCAAAAGAGAACCAGCCAATTCTTAAGCTGATAGAACAGAAGAAAATTGCAGCAGCTCAAAATTACAACCTAGTTCGGTCAAATTTATTGCCACAGATCGCAGCATTTGGAAAATATGAATTATATCAGGATGAGCTTTCAGCACTAGAGCCAAATTGGGCAGTAGGTATTCAAGCCAAAATAAATATTTTTAATGGATTCAAAGATTATCTGAACTTACAAAGTGCCTCTGCAATAGAATCAGAAGTTGATTTTATTATGCAAGACACAGAAAGAAAAATTTCGCTGTGGATAAATAAATCCTATCGAGATGTTCACAATAATGCGGATGAGTATGAAAAGCTAAATGCAAGTTTAAATCTTGCAAAAGAAAACTACAGACAAAATTCCAAAAGATTTTTAACTGGACTTGGTACTTCGCTAGAAGTGATTGATGCAAGATTATCTTTAGAGAAGGTCGAAATAGATTTGGATGTAGCCCTATATAATTATTATGCATCATTAGCAGATTTGGAAAATGCAACAGGAGATACTGTTAATTTCTTAAACATTTGGAATAAATAGGAAAATAAAATGAAAGTAAAATCTAGTAAAATAATTCTTGCAATACCATTTGTAATTCTGCTAACTGCAGTAATTCTTTGGGCTTCCGGAATAAACAGTGAAAGTGAATATATAATTGGGGTAGTTGAAATAGATGAAGTTGATGTAGCTTCAAAAATTCCAGGAAGAGTTGAACAATTATTTGTTGATGACGGTGACAAGGTGAAAAAAGGTGAAGTCCTCGCAAGATTGGAATCTAAAGAACTTGATGCAAAACTAGGCCAGGCAAAAGGGATATTAACAGCAGCGACAAATAAATTAGCAATGGTAAATATTGGTGCTAGAGAAGAAGAAAAAAGAACTGTGAAAAACTTATTCATGCAAGCAAAACATCAGTATGAATATGCATCGGTAACATGGGAAAGATTTAATAATCTATTAAAGGATTCTGTTATTTCACATCAAGAATTTGATGAAATTGATTTTAAATACAAAGCATCGAAAGATCAAATGGAAGCAGCTAAAGCAAAGTATGATATGGTGATGAAAGGGGCAAGGGTAGAAGAAAAAAGAGCAGTGAAGGGACAATTTGATCAAGCACAAAATGCTTACAATGAGGCAATGGCGTATTATGAAGAACTTGAAATAAAATCTCCAATTAATGGAGAAATTTCAAATTTGATTGTAAATAGTGGAGAAGTAATTGCAAGCGGATTTCCACTCTTTACTTTAATAAATCCTGTAGAGTATTATATAGTAATTCAAGTTAGAGAAGATAATTTAAATGGATTAAAAATGGGCAAGTACTTAAGCGGCTCTTTACCTGCCTTGGATAATAATCCGCATGAATTTAAGATTGTTTACATAGCACCAATGGGGGATTTTGCAACATGGAAACCAACTAACCAAAAAGGTGATTTTGATCTTAAAACTTTTGAAATTCATCTTAAATCTGATGAACCAATAGAAACGGTTAGACCCGGTATGACAGTAAAATTTGACTTATAAAGCAAAATGAAAAAAAAGCCTATAAATAAAATAATAATTAGAGAATTCAAAAGAATTAGAGAGAGAAAAACATTATTTCTATTGGAGATAATTTTTCCTTTAATTTTGTTTTTCTTTTTTGCTGAAATTTATAAAGAAGAAGTCATTAGAGAGCTTCCTGTTGCATTTTATGATGCAGATAATACTGCATTATCAAGAAAAGTTATTCAATTTGTTGAATCATCACCTACCTTAAGAATTACTGAATATTGTAATTCTATAGATGAAATTGAATCGCAATTTAAAAGAGGTGAAATTCAAGGTGCGTTTGTAGTGCCACGCAATTTTGAATCTGACATCAAATCTGGAACTAATTCAAGCATTATTGTATATAAAAATTCATCCAATATTTTAGTAAGTAATTATCTATTAAAAGAATCAGCTTTAATTATTAAAACAGTTTCAGGGGGCATTCTACTAAAAAAGATTAAATCAACAGAAATTTCGGAAGAAAGGGCAATGGCAGTATTAAATCCCATTACAATTGAAGCAGCATCGCTTTATAATCCAACGTATAGTTACGAGAATTATCTTGTACCAGGTTTGGTAACTGTTATTTTACAAATGCTAATAATGCTGGCAGCTGTTATTGTAATTAGCTCAGAATACACACACAAAACATTTTCTACTTTGGTGAAAATTGCAGAAGGTAAAGCATACAAAATTCTAATTGGAAAAAGTATACCACACCTTCTAATTCATTTTTCATCAATTATATTAATTGTTGGAATAATATTCCCACTCTATAATATTGCAATAAATGGTGCTTTCATAACTTTAGTTTTGCTAATGCTTTCGTTTGTTGTTGCATCATTTATGATGGGATTATTAATATCCACATTAATTCATGATCAATTACTTGCAACTGAAATTGCATTTTTTATAAATACTCCAGCTTTTATTTTTAGTGGATTTACATTCCCAATATGGGGAATGCCATTTGCTCATAGACTGTTTGCTCAGACTTTACCATTTACACATTTCTTAAACGCATTCCTAAAAGTATATCAAATGGGTGCAGCATTTAATAGTGTGTCGTTTGAATTTTTAATTCTTAATCTGTTTACTCTTGTTTCTACCATAGGAACTTTGATAGTATTAAAAATTAAAATTAGAAATAATGGAAGCCAACTAATTGCAGAGGTTCAATAAAATGAAGTTAATGCTAAGTAGTATAAAGAAAATATTTATTAGAGAAATAAGACAAATAGCTAGGGATAAGAATATTATCTCAGTTATTTTATTGGCACCGCTATTCTACTCATTTTTCTATGGCTCCATTTATTTTAACAAAGCTGAAACAAAAGTTGAAATTTCAGTAATAGATAATGATGTATCTGCGACATCTAGAAAAGTAATCAGATTTTTGGATGCAAATCAAATGCTATCAGTCACCAACACACTTTCAAATTTGGATGAGGGTAAAAACAAGATAATCGACAGCGAAGCAAAAGCTGTTTTTTACTTACCAAGAGGATTTGAAGAAACTCTTAAAAGTGGAAAACAAGCCAAGCTAAAAGTTTATTTGAATAGCACAAGATTTTTGGTTTCAAATGATATAAACAAAGCAATAAATGAAGTAATTGGCTATGTAAATGCTGGGATAACAGTAAATTATTACGAAACTAAGGGGAATAATTTTGAACAAGCAAAAGCACTGGCCATTCCAATTAATATGGATATTAGACCAATGTTTAATTTTACCGAGTCCTATGGTGATTTTTTAATCCCTGCAATTCTAATTTTGATTTTACAACAAACGTTACTAATTGGATTTTCTCAAAGCATAGCAAAAGAGAGGGAAAATAAAACATTTCCAACACTATTTAAATTAGGTAAGTGGAACCCCATGACAATTATTTATGGAAAAGGATTGTTTTATTTACTTTTGTTTGGTTCATATAGCATATTCTTTTTTACGGTAAGTTTTGGAGTTTTCAAACTACAAAACATTGGCGGTTTTATTCCATTATTTGTTATCACTTTTCTTTTACTCATCGCAGTTATAAATATATCCGTTTTAGTAGCATCATTTTTTCATAGAAAAATTGTAGCTCTTCAATTTTTAACATTAACATCTTATCCTATTTTTCTTATTTCAGGGTACAGTTGGCCATTTAGTTTGCTTCCAACTTATATAAAAGTGTTTGCAAACATTTTGCCTAGCACTCCTTATTTTGGAGCATTTACAAGAATTACTCAAATGGGTGCAGGTGTATTTGATGTGCTTCCAGAAATAATTCATTTACTATTGATTACAATCGTCGGAAATATACTGGCCTATTATAGTATTAAATACTTAAGTAATAAATCAAACGGTGCAGAAATGTCACCACAAATTATAAATCAATAAAATATCATTTATGAGGTATATCATGAAAAAGGCACTTGTTTTCTTAACAGTATTATTGCTATCAATAAGCATTAATGCACAATCACCAAAATTCTCTGTCGGAGTAATTGGAAGTCATTTCCATAATAATTCAAGTAGCGATAGAATTAGCGAAGCGAACAATCCATTTGGTTATGGAGTTGTATTAGCAGGAAGATTTACAGAAGAATTTTCAATGGGTTTAACATTTGAGTATTTGAAAGATGATCTTGAATTTGATAATGGAAAAGAAGAAGATTTCCGAGCTCATTACTCATTGTTTTTACATCCGTTTAAAACAGAATATGTGCAACCATATTTATCTGGCGGCGTAGTTTATACTCACCGAACATTCTCTTTTGAGAATGAAGCCGATGATAGCGAAGATTTATTAAATGGTAGATTTAGCCTTGGAGTTGATGTTCCAATAGTTGCAAATCTATTTATTAATGGAGATCTAGGAGTTTATACAGATGGCTTTGGATTTGTTGGCTGGGGTAGTACTCTTGGTCTTAGATTCGCATTATAATAGCTTATCCAAAATAGAATTTATTCCAAAATAAATAGGTTAGCTATTTAAATCTGAATTCTAAAGATTCAAAGAAGTTAACTTAGAAGTTATATAAGGTAATTTGTGAATTTACAAATTACCTTATTTTTTATAACAAAAGTAGTTTAAGTCTAGTCTTTATTAAAAATCACGTTTTTTCTACATATTTTGTAGTGCAAACCAATTGGGAAGGGCGACTCAACCACGAATTACCCCTAATTTTACATTTGTTTTAATTTAATACTTGAAAAAGGATGTAAAATGATTTACAAAATATTTTTAGCAATTTTCTTTTCCTTTCAATTAATTTCAAATTATTCATATTCTCAAGAGCAAAAACTCGTTGGAAAAATTGAAGGAATAATAATAGATGCTGAAACCAAAGCTGAATTAATAGGAGCAAATGTTTTAATAATTAATTCTAACACTGGAGCAGCAACTGATATAAATGGAAAGTTTGTGATTGATAATGTTCCAGTAGGAAATTACTCATTAAAAATTTCATTTTTAGGTTACACTCCAATAATTAAGACAGATATAATTGTTAGATCGAACCGCATTACTTTAGCAAACAGTGAATTAAATCCTTCAACAATCGTGTCGGATGAAGTAGTAATTCAAGCTGAATATTTTCAAAAGAATGAGGAACAAGCATTAAGTAGCATTAATTTTTCGGGTGAAGAAATTAGACGTGCTCCTGGTTCTGCTGGTGATGTTAGTAGAATTTTAATGAGTTTGCCAAGTGTTGCAAAAGTAAACGACCAATCGAATACGCTAATAGTACGTGGTGGCTCACCAATTGAAAATACGTTTTATATTGATAATATTGAAATCCCAAATATTAATCACTTTCCATCGCAAGGTGCTTCTGGTGGTGCAATAGGAATGTTGAATGTAGATTTTATTGAAGATGTAGATTTCTTTACTGGTGGTTTCTCTGCAATTTATGGAAATAAATTATCGTCAATAATGAATCTTTCGTTTCGCGAAGGAAATAATGAAAAGGTTGAGGGGCAATTGGACTTAAATTTTTCAGGTTTTGGTGGAATTATTGAAGGACCACTCTTTTCTGAAAAAGCTACTTTTATGTTTTCTGCTAGAAGAAGCTATATCGATTTTTTAATTAAAATGATTGATGTTGGTTCAACAGTTGCACCAACTTATGGTGATATATCTGGTAAAATTGTTTATGACATTGATAAAAACAATAAGCTTATGTTAGTTGGAGTATTTGGTGATGACCATATGGCTTCCGATCAGCAAAATGCAATTGATAATCAAATGGTTTTCTATGGCGATCAAGATATTTATCAATCCACAATTGGCTTAAACTGGCGTTCACTTTGGAGTAATAGGGGATATTCCAATACTTCATTTTCATTTAACTCACAGAAATTTATTGAAGATTTTTATGAAACTGGCTCTGCAGATTTGCTAATTACAAATCGATCTAATGATTCTTTTTATCAGTTCAGAAATATAAATTTCTATCAATTCAACAAGCAACATTCAGTTAAATTTGGAGTTGAAGCAAAACACATTATTGCTGATTATGATAATTGGTATTCTGAATATACTGATGCTGTTGGAAATCCAGTTGAATCATTTACAATTAAAGAAACTGTAAATGGTAATATTGCCAGTGCATTTGGAAGTTATATTTTTAAGCCAAGCATAAGACTAGTATTAACATTTGGTGGAAGAGCAGATTATTTCTCCTACGCAAATACAATTAAATTTTCCCCACGTTTTTCATTCTCGTACTCTATTGGTGACAAAACAAAGTTAAATGGATCAACTGGAATATTCTACCAATCATTGCCATCTAAATTATTGGTTTCAAACGAGAACATAAAAAATCTAAATATTCCAGTCTCTACCCATTTTATTCTGGGTGTTGAACAATTACTTACGGAAAGCACACAGCTAACATTGGAGTTTTATCAAAAAGATTATTCAAATTTTCCAATGGATACCAATCAGCCTGGAATATTTTTAATTGATGAAGCTTATAATACTCAAGGCTTTTACTTTAATACAAATGACCTCGTTGATAATGGAGTTGCACAAACACAAGGTGTTGAATTAACAATTCAAAAGAAACTAGCAGTGGATTTTTATGGGCTTATTGGTGCATCATATTTTCAAGCAAAATATAAAGGATTGGATAATACTTGGCGTAACAGAATTTACGATAACAGATTTGTATTTAGTGCCGAGGGTGGATATAAGCCAAACTATTATTGGGAATTTAGTATGCGTTGGATTTATGCGGGTGGAAGACCATACACACCGTTCAATATTCAAGAATCGCAGAATCTAAATCGTGGAGTGCTTGACGAATCAAAAATTAACAGTGAAAGATATGATGCATACCATTCACTAAATCTCAGAATTGATAAACGCTTCGCATTCAGTGGCTCAAATCTTGTCCTCTATTTAAGTGTCTGGAATGTTTATGATAGAAAAAATGTTGCCACAATTTATTGGAATCAAACTGAAAATGTTCCCGAGCTTGTTTACCAATGGGGAATGTTACCAATATTTGGAATTGAGTATGAATTTTAATTAATGTTCAAAGAAGGTTATACCTTCTTATAAAAAGTCATTGCGAGCTTTTTTTGCGAAGCAATCTATTGGAATCATTAAGCCTTTTGATAGATTGCCACATCCAACACAAAACGTTGGATTCGCAATGACAAAGAAGTTGTTGAAAATTTTCCCAAAACCAATTTACTCCTAGTATATTATAACAAACCCCAATTCACAATTTGTAGATTCTATCCCCTTTGTATAACTTTATCTCTTTAATTTTAAATAGATAAAGGAAAATAGTTGCAAATAGATTTTGTTGGAATAGTATTAATTGTTGGGGCAATTCAAGGATTTGCGCTCTCCTTTTTAATTTTCCAAAAAGGACGCTCTCTTTTTGCAAATAGATTTCTATATTCATTGATGATTGTCTTTAGTGTTACTCTGGTCTCTTTGTGGTTATCAGATTTGGGATATTATATAACTTATCCAAAACTGATGTTCACTTTTGAAGGTATTCAATTAGCAATCTTTCCTCTCTACTTTCTTTATTCGAAATATTTAACCAGAAATGAAAAAGACTTTAATAAAAAAGACTGGATACATTTTCTTCCATTTATTTTTTATAAAACATTTTTAATTCCTTTCTATTTAATGAATCCGAAAGAAATTTCCGATTTCTTAAATTCAACACTCTTTGCAAATCATCCTTTGCAATATATTATTTTCAATTGGGTTCTAATTATTCAAGGACTAATCTACTTGATGCTTGTAATAAAAAGAGCAAAAAAACGGGATGAATTTATAGACAACCATTTTTCATCTAGTTACAATGTAAAATTAGATTGGTTAAGAAATGCAAGCTATTTGGGAATTCTTACAACACTTGTTTTCTTAGTAGAAAATATTTTGCTATTTATTAATAATAGTCTTTCGGAAACATTTGGATTATCTTCTGTTGCAGCTGGAATTTATATATACGCAATTGGATACTTAGGATTTTCGCGTTCTGGAGTTTTTACCGAGTTAGTAGATATTGAATCTCAGGAACTTGGGAAAGAAGAAACTACTAATTATAAATATGAAAAGTCTGGATTAAGTAAAGAAAAAGCTGATGAGTTTTATCAAAAACTAATTCAATTAATGGAAGAAAAAAAAATATTTACTCAGATCAAATTAACATTAGGTGAGCTGGCAGAGATGATCCCAATTTCATCACATAATCTTTCTGAGGTTATTAATACAAAAACTGGAATGAACTTCTTCGACTTTGTGAATAGATATAGAATTGAAGAAGTAAAAAAAAATATTGTAAACCCCGAAAATAGTAATATAACAATACTTGCAATTGCAATGGATGCAGGATTTAACTCTAAATCTTCATTTAATACACTTTTCAAAAGAAATGAAGGAGTTACTCCTTCAAAATATCGAGCAGAATTCAGAAATATATAGTTAAATAAAAAGATGTTGGTTAACAGATTTGGTGAAAATAAAAAACACAATTTACATAATGGCGATGCTATGCTTTCTTGCTTCAAATACAATTGCTCAGATTAATGAAGAAGTAAATGAAAATTCGAATCTAAAAGCGGTTATCGATTCTACTCAAATTGCATCGAAAATAGTTTCAAAAAATTACGAACGCAATCATTTGATAGTAGCAAATCTTATTCCCTATCTTTCTCCAGTTTATAGCATATCATATTTTCAAAAAATGACTGAATCTATTGATTTGGGTGGAAGTATTCAAACCCCAGTTATGGAACCATTTAAAGGAGTGAGAATAATTGCTGATATGAGGTATCACCCTTTTGCAAAAAACATGAGTGGTTTTTATTTTGGACCAAGAGTTTCATATTTTACACGTTCAGGAGATGATGGTGGATTTTCATCATTCGGAATTGGAATTTCTATTGGATGGCAATGGTTTATAAAAGAAAAGTTTGCGATAGGATTTGCAATTGATTACGATCACTACTTTAAGAGCAAAGAGAATCCTGTGGCAAATTATGGAGTTCCATTTTTTCGATTTGAGTATGGTTATGCTTGGTAAGTAGCTACAGTTTCCAAATAAAATAATTTGTTGAACCTAATTTCTAGGTTGTTTTTGTGAATTAGCGGCTTACTTTTATCAGTTCAAAATTAAAATCTCCTTAAAATCAATTTCTAAAAAACTCAATAATTTAGTAACTTAGTAAAATTTATTAAAAACAGTTTGAGAATAAATATGTACAATTCAATAGTAATGGTTAAACAAGTTCCAGATACCGCAAACATATCAGGCAAAGTTATGAAAGATGATGGAACTGTGAACCGAGCTAAACTACCTGCCATTTTTAACCATGAAGATAAAGAAGCCTTAGAAATTGCACTTCAAGTAAAAGAGCAATATGGAGGAACTGTAAGTGTGATTACGATGGGACCGCCACGTGCATCCGATATGCTAAAAGAATGTTTCTACATGGGAGCAGACAAGGCATATTTAATTAGTGATAGAAAATTTGCTGGTTCTGATACACTTGCGACATCTTACGTTTTAAGTGAAGCAATTAAGCACATCGGAAAATTTGATTTTGTTTTTGCTGGACGCCAAGCAATTGATGGTGATACAGCACAAGTTGGTCCTCAGACAGCAGAAAAAATGAGTCTATCTCAAGTAACTTATGTTGAGGAAGTTTTGAAAGTTGAAAATAATGTTGCACGCATCAAACGTAAAATTGATGGTGGTCAAGAAGTGGTTGATGCACAACTACCAATTCTACTAACTGTTATCAAAGGTGCTCAAGAACCACGTCCTTTCTCTGCAAAAAAAATAATGATATACAAAAGTGCTAAAACTCTTCTAGACTTAGAAAAAATTGCAAATGGAAATTCACTGTTAAATTTGGATGAATTAATTCAAGAACATAAAGATAAAAATCTATACATTGAAACCCTTTCCACTGCTGATTTATCTGATATAGATGTAACGCGAATTGGACTTCATGGCTCACCAACGAAAGTTCATAAAGTAGAATCGGTTGTTTTATCTGGTGGAGAAGCAACCAAAATAGAACCAACAGAAGAAGGTATGGGTGCTTTAATTGATGAATTGTTGAACGATCACATTTTGGGATAATGAATATGGAAAATGTTACAAAAGAAGTTTGGGTATTTGTTGAGCAACACGATGGAAAAGTTGCAGACGTTTCCCTTGAGTTATTGAGTAAAGGTAGAAAACTTGCTGATAGATTAAATGGTGTTCTTAAATCAGTTGTACTTGGTTATAACGTAAAAAATCTGGCAGAAGATACTTTTAAGTATGGTGTAAATACAGCAATATTAATAGATCATCCTGCATTGGAAAAATATAGACCACTTCCATTTAGTAGAATGATGAATAAATTAGTTAATGAAAATAAACCCAGAATAGTTTTATTTGGGGCTACTGTTGTTGGTCGTGGTCTTGCACCACGTGTTGCATCTAATACTGTCAGTGGATTAACAGCTGATTGTACAGAGTTACAAATAGAAGATGTTACATATCTCAAAAAAGATTATAAAGATTTATTACTTCAAATTCGTCCAGCATTTGGCGGAAATATAATTGCTACAATTATCACTCCAGATAATCCGGTTCAAATGGCAACTGTTCGCGAAGGCGTAATGGAGATGCACGAAGTTAACACTCCAAACCCAGTAAGCATTGAAGAAGTTGCATATATTGAAGATTCCACTGATGATTTAATAAAAATTGTTGAGCAATATAGAGAAGAGAGTAAAGTTAATCTTAAAGGCGCTCCGATAATTGTCGCTGGTGGATACGGATTAGGAACAAAAGAGAACTTTAAACTCATTCAAGACCTTGCAGATGCTGTTGGTGGTGAGGTTGCTGGAAGTAGAGCAGCTGTGGATGCTGGTTTTGTTGACCACGATAGACAAGTTGGGCAGACTGGCATTACTGTTCGTCCAAAATTAATTTTTTCTGTAGGTATTTCTGGAGCAATTCAGCATAGAGCTGGAATGCAAGAAGCAAATAAAATTATTGCAATAAACTCTGATCCTGATGCACCAATATTTGATATTGCTCACTACGGAATAGTTGGAAAAGCTGAAGTAGTAATTCCAAAATTTATTGATTTATTCAAACACAAATTGAAGTAGAGGAAGAGATGCCTAATTTTTTTACAGATAACGAAGATTTAAAATTTCATTTTAATAGATTTGATTTACGTGAAATACTTGAAATTCAAGAAGATAATTACGAGCAGAAAAAGAAGTTTGACTACGCTCCTGAAAACTACGAAGATGCAATGATTAACTTAGAGAAAACTCTTGAGTTGGTTGGAGATATTTCTGGAAATAAAATTGCTGAACGTGCAGCTAGTGTTGATGAAGAAGGTGCTACATTCAAGGATGGAATAGTTACATACGCAAAAGGAACAATTGAAAACTTAAAAGATGTTGCCAAAGCGGATTTAGCCGGAATGGTTCTCCCACGTGAATATGGCGGATTAAATGTGCCTCTAACAATTTACATGGCTACAGCTGAAATTATGGCTCGTGCTGATGGTGGATTTGTTAACATTTTCGGATTGCAAGATATTGCAGATATTATTAAAAAGTTCGGAACTGAAGAGCAACGTCAAAAGTATATTCCAAAATTTACTACTGGTGAACATACTGGTGCAATGGCCTTAACCGAACCAGATGCTGGTTCAGATTTACAAGCTTGTAAGTTAAGAGCATCCCAAGATGAAGATGGTCAATGGAGACTAAATGGAATGAAACGCTTTATCACCAATGGTAATGGGGATGTTCATCTTGTGCTTTCCAGAACTGAGGCTGGTACTAAGGATGGACGTGGTTTAAGTATGTTAGCATGTTACAATGATGATACAGTTGTTGTTCGCCGAATTGAAAATAAGCTCGGAATTCACGGATCTCCAACTTGCGAATTGCAGTTTAACAATACTCCAGCTGAGCTAATTGGTAAACGACGTTTTGGATTAATAAAATACACAATTGATTTAATGTTCCGTGCAAGATTAGGTGTAGCCGCACAAGCTTTAGGAATTTCTCAAGCAGCATATGAAGAAGCACTTAAATATGCTAAAGAGCGTGAGCAGTTTGGTAAAACTATTTACGAAATTCCGGCAGTAAAAAATATTTTGTTAGATATGCGTGTACAGTTAGAGACTGGTCGTACTATCCTTTATGATACAGCTAAATTGGTTGATATAAAAGAAAAGTTAGAAGGTAAACTTGAACAACTTAAAGCTGCGGGCGAGCCTTTCAAAGAAATTAACGATAGACTAAAAGAGTTAACAAAAAGAGCAAATCTTTTAACTCCAATTCTTAAATATATTACCACGGAAGATTCAAACAAAATCACTTACGATTCTATACAAATCCATGGTGGTACTGGATATATGAAGGAATTTCCAGTTGAGCGTCTTGCTCGTGATGCTCGAATTACTAACATTTACGAAGGCACATCGCAGTTGCAAATTGTTGCATCAATTGGTGGTGTTATTAACGATATCCTTAAAGATGATTTTGATACAAAGTCTGCAAAAACATATACTGGCGGATTAGAAAGACTAAATAGTTTCCTTAAAGAGATTCGTGAAATATTTTATGAATCTTTAAAATATGTTTTAGACAAGAATGATAATGTTTTCCAAGATGTTGCAGCTAAAGATTTGGTAGAACTTTACAGTTACATCTATACTGGTTATCTCGTTCTCGAAGAAGCTGAAGAACTTCCGCGCAAAAAATTTATTGCAAATCGTTACATTATCTCCTCACTCGCAAGTGCAAAGAAAAACGCCGAATCAATTAAGAGTGAGTTGTTTAGCGACTTATTACACGCTGATGAGATTTTGATATAAAATAAATTAGCTAAATATACAATAGGTGTATTGGGATGTTAGGTTTCATGCTAAAAAGTAGTACCACCAATGCTCAGAAAAGATAGTAATAATTTGAGAATGTTATTATAAATAAGTATTTTTGTATAAAAATTACTAAGAATGACAGTTGCAAATTACATAAAACAGTTATTATCATACGAGGAATATTCATTCTCCTTAAATGAATTGATTGAGAATATCAATAAGACAGAGATTTCAATAAAAAGTGAACTCTCACGATTAATTGCTAAAAAAGAGATAGTAAATCTTCGAAAAGGATTTTATCTTATTATAATTCCAAGATATTTATCAGCACAAAAATTGCCAATTCAGCTTTATTGCGAGAAACTTTTCAAACATTTGGGTAGGAATTATTATGTAGCTCTTTTTTCTGCTGCAAAATTTCATGGTGCAAGCCATCAACAAGTTCAAAGAGATTACATAATAACAGAGAGACCAAAGTTCAACGACATCTCAAAAAAGACGATTGATATTCGTTTTTTTACAACAAGTAACTGGGTAGGGGAAAATATCCAACTCAAAAAGTCTGATGCAGGCATATACAAAGTTTCAAGTCCTGCCTTAACAATTGTTGATTTACTCCATCATCAAACAAAGCTGGGTGGAATTAATAGAATGCTTGCAGTTATTGAAGAGTTGTCAGAAGAATTAAATGAATCAGATTTAGTTGAACTTCTAGATTGGTATCCAAATAAAAGCACACTGCAAAGATTTGGTTTTTTGTTGGAAGAGCTTGAAATAAATAAAGAATATCAGGAATTATTATTTATAAAATTAAAAACATCTAATTTTTTTCCTGTTTTACTTAGCCCAAAGTCAAATGAAAAGCCTGGGGCTGTAAATAATAAGTGGAAAATTACTGTTAACGTAAAATTAGAAAGTGATTTATGATTCCAAAACCAGATATAGCAAAATGGCAACAACATGCTCCATGGAAAGAGTTTGCCCAGGTTGAACAGGATTTAATCATTTCAAGAGCTTTAGTGGAAATCTTCTCTGATGAATTTCTACGAGAAAATCTTGCATTCAGAGGGGGAACAGCGTTACACAAATTATATCTTAATCCAGCACCAAGATATTCAGAGGATATTGATTTGGTTCAAATAAAACCTGGTCCCATTAAACCAATAATGCAACGAATAGGAGAAGTAGTTACATTTTTTGAAGAGCCAAGAAAAACACAGGTTCGCGGACATGGAGCAAAAGCCTTATATCGTTATACATCCGAATATGAAGAAATAAGAATGCGGCTTAAACTGGAAATCAATTGTAAAGAACACTTTAATGTTTTGGATTGGGTTGACTTTCCTTTTTCGATTGAAAGCGACTGGTTTTCTGGTAGTGTAAAGATTAGAACATACAATATCAATGAATTGTTGGGCACAAAGTTAAGAGCATTGTATCAACGTAGTAAAGGACGGGATTTATTTGATTTGGATTATTCCAGAAATAAGATGGATATGAATTTCGATCAGATTATACAATGTTTTAAAGAGTACACAACTTTTGCAACTGGAAATAGACCTCCAAGCAAGAAAGAGTTTTTATTAAACATTAAAGAGAAAGAGAATGATGTTAATTTTACAGGCGATATGGAGGCTTTGTTAAGGTCTGGAATAGAATATAATCAAGAAGCAGCTTTTGAGTGGCTCAAAAATGAATTAATGGAAAGTTATTAAATGATAGATAAGAAGAATTTCAAAGAGTTTTTACAACAACTAGGATTTTCAAAAAATGGAGATACTTTTAGTAAACATTTTACAGAAATTGGGACTTCATTAAAAGTAGATTTTAAGTCTGAAAAGCTTATATATCCTGAAATAATGGATTAAAAGTGAATGAGAAGCAAACATGCAACTTTTCCCAAAATGAAAACTTTGTTGTTTTTGAATGTGTTAACAGGCTTTTTGAAAAAGGATATAAACCAGAACATATTGAATTAGAACCTCGGTGGCAGGTAGGACATGGAGCAAGTGGTGGGCGTGCTGACATTATGGTTAAAGACAATTCAGAAAAATCGTTGCTGATTATTGAGTGCAAAACAGCAGGGAAAGAATTTGATGATGCTTGGAAGAAGACTTTAATCAATGGAGGTCAATTACTTTCGTATGTAAAACAAGCAGGAAGTACGCAATTTGTTTGCTTATATGCTTCCAACTATTTAGATGAAAAAGTTATTTCAGATTATTACCTAATCACGCTTAAAGACAACGTAAAGTTATTAGAGGAAAAAGCGAATAAAGAACTCCTTTCTTATGAAAAGTCGAAAGCCCTAGATGTAGAAGATATATTCAAAGCTTGGAAAGAAACCTATCATCAGGATTATGCTACCAAAGGTATTTTTGAAGAAGATATTCCTCCTTACGAAATTGGAAAAACGAAGTATACAGTAAAAGATTTAAATACGATAAGTAGCCATGATATTCAAGGTAAATACCATGAGTTTGCTACAATCCTAAGACAACATAATGTTTCAGGGAGAGAAAATGCATTTGATAAATTAGTAAATTTGTTTCTGTGTAAAATTGTTGATGAAAAATATAATCCTGATGAGCTTAAATTTTATTGGAAAGGAATTGCATACGATGACCAATTTAGTTTAATAGATAGGCTGCAAAAATTGTATCAGGATGGCATGGAGCTATTTCTGGGTGAAGATGTTATATACATAAGTTCTGACCAAATAGATAAAGCTTTTGACTTTTTCAAAAATGACCCAGATGCTACTAAAGAAACTATAAAAAAATATTTTAAAGATTTAAAATTCTTTAACAATAATGATTTTGGTTTCATTGATGTTCACAACGAAAAATTATTCTATCAAAATTCTGCTGTATTACTAAAAATAGTACAGATGCTACAGGATATTAAACTAAAATCTGATGAATCTGGCAGTGAAGAAAATCAGTTTTTAGGGGATATGTTTGAAGGATTTCTTGACCAGGGAATAAAACAATCGGAAGGTCAGTTCTTCACACCCATGCCAATTGTAAAATTCATTTTAAAATCTTTGTCACTTGATTCAATCATTACAAAGAGCGATGAAATTCCTAAAGTCGTTGATTTTGCATGCGGTGCAGGACACTTTTTAAATGAATATGCTAAAGAAATAAGACCAATTATTGAAAAAGAGAAAGAAGTAAAAGCAATTGACTATTACGAAAATGTTTATGGTGTTGAAAAAGAATACCGTCTTTCAAAAGTAGCTAAGGTATCTGCTTTTATGTATGGACAAGACAATATCAATATTGTATATGCAGATGCTTTGTCATCTGGAAAAAATATGTTCGATAAAAATATAAAAGACAGTAGTTTTTCTGTATTGGTGGCAAATCCACCCTATAGTGTTAAAGGATTTTTGGAAACACTATCTGAATCTGACAGAAAAAAGTATCAGTTGATTGAAACGATTGGCGAAAAAAGCTATGCGAATAATAATAGTATTGAAGCCTTCTTTATTGAGCGAGCCAAGCAGTTATTAAAACCCGGTGGTGTAGCTGGGATTATTTTACCTTCTTCAATTCTAACAAAAGGAAAAGCAAAGAGTACATCAAAATCTACAAATATCTATGTGGCAACGCGTGAGATTTTATTGAAGTATTTTGATATAGTTGGTATTGCAGAATTTGGTAGTGGAACGTTTGGAAAAACAGGAACCAATACCGTTACACTTTTCATTAGACGTAAGAAAGAAAATCCTGCTCCTGCAGATCATTACTGGAACAGGATTAATGCATGGTTTAAATGTGACAATTCAAAAGATGGTGTTTTTGAAGATGAGCATCTTTTAAAGATGTATTGCAATCATTTGGAACTTGAATTTGAAAATTATCAGACCTTACTTGAAGGCAAGCCAAATTGGTTATTATTGGAAACAGAAATCTTCAAGGAATACAAAAAAGAGTTTGACAAATGGGCAGAAATTAAGAACCGTAAAAAACAAAAGACATTTAAAGGGCTGACCAAAGAACAACAAAAAGAGGAATTGGATAAGCGTTTTATTGATTATGTAAAGAGCTCAGAAAAAGAGAAGCTATATTATTTTGTATTAGCTAGTCAAAATCCACAGAAAGTATTGGTTGTAAAAAGCCCTTCAAAAACAACAGAAATAAAAGAATTTTTAGGCTATGAATGGAGTAGTGCTAAAGGAAACGAAGGAATAAAATATTTAGGAGGAGTACAATTAGGTGAAATTGAAGGAGATGAGGAAGACGAGGGCAATGTAGCTTTGGAGGAAGAAGATAAACGTGTATTAAGCAATATCTTTAATTTGGACAATATAAACACTCCACTTTATGACCCCAAAAACAAAAATAATATTGAGAAAATCAATCATTTAATTGCTCAGAATTTTAATAGTGAAGATATAGGCATTCCTGATAATTTGAAATCGTTTGTTATTAAATCAAGTCTTGTAAACCTTATTGATTTTTCTAGACCTGATTTTAATAAAGGTATAGCAACAAGCCCTAAACGTATCATAGAAGTAGATTCAATTTGGGACTCAAAAAAAATAGGTGATATTGAAACTCTTGTTGTCAAGAAAGGAACTTCAATTACTCAAAAAGATGTTACAGAAGGTAATGTTCCTGTTGTTGCAGGCGGAATTTCTTATGCATATTATCACAATGTGTTTAATAGAGGGAAGAATACTATTACAATAAGTGCCTCTGGAGCAAATGCTGGATATGTTAATTTTTGGAAAGAACCAATATTTGCATCTGATTGTACTACAATTTATTCAACAGATGATAATTTCAACTTCTATCTATTCAATTTATTGAAAGGAATTCAAACAGAAATATTTTCTTTAGCTAGGGGTGCTGCTCAGCCACATGTTTATCCAGATGACATCAAGGAAATAAAAATTCCTCTACCCCCACCAGAGGTTCAAAAGCAAATAATTGATGCATGTAAGGCAATTGACAAGGAAGCAGAAAAAGCAGAAAAGGCAATTGACAAGGAAAAGACAAAAATTGAAAACATTTATTCTGATATATATAGTTCTGCTTTTCCTCTAAAGTCAATTGCGAGCTTGAGCATTAATATTCAATACGGCATCAATGATAGTATGAACACAAAAAATATAGGATTCAAAATATTCAGAATGAATGAAATCATTCAAGGATACATGAATGATAATGGTGTGATGAAATATGTTGATATTTCAGATGAAGAATTCCAAAAATACAAATTAGCAAAAGGTAATATTTTATTTAATCGAACTAATTCAATTGAACATGTTGGGAAAACTGGTTTGTTTAATTTGGATGGTTACTATTGTTATGCTTCATACTTAATCAGGATTGCAGTAAATCAGAAGAAAGCAATTCCTGAATATGTAAATTACCTAATGAACTCTAGCCAATTTCAATCCTTTGCTAAATCACAAGCTACTAAGTCAATAAATCAGGCAAACATAAATGCTACAAAAATGAAGAGCATTGAAATTCCAATACCAGAAAAATTAACAGAACAAAAAAAGTATGTATCAAAATTTTTAAGATGTGAAAATAAGATTAAAGAATCGCAAAAACTATTAAGCGGAATTTCAAAACGAAAGGAAGAAGTAATTAAGTCATTCTTAGAGAATGATTCATTGAAAAGTGAAAAAATTAAAATGGTAGCAGAACCAAGAGTAAAATACAAAAATAATAAATAGTTTATAATCCTTTCGTAGTCATACATAGTGACAAGTGACTTTAAATAACCGACACTAGAACAGAGTGCGAAAAATAAAGTACGAAAACCTAACATTAGCTATAATCAATCCCGAAAAGAATCGGGACTGCTTATAGCAAGTTTGTAATGACAAAATCACTAAACCATATTTTATCAGATTCTTTACGTAAAGACAAAATGGTTTCTTTCCTCAAAAAGAATCCAAATTTGTTTGATGAAACACTAAAAATTTCCCTGCGAAATAAAGAACCCCAATCATGGCGTGCGGCATGGCTTTTGAAGCATTATATGTCCAAAAATGATGAACGAATTATACCAAGCATTAATAAAATATTAAAAGTTCTTCCAAATAAAAAAAATGGGCACCAAAGAGAACTTTTGAAAATATTGATTGATATGAAGTTAACAGAGAAGCAGGAGGGAATATTATTTGACAAGTGCTTCACTATTTGGGAAGATATCAGCAAAAGTCCCTCAGTTCGTGGAACGGCATTTTTAATAATTGTCAGTACTGTTAAAAAGTATCCAGAATTATTAGTTGAAATAGAATTTCTCACTCAAAACCACTATGTCGAAACTTTAAGCCCAGGTATTAGAAATTCTATCGTAAAAACCATTGAAGAGTTAAGAATCAGTACTTGATTTAGTTTCAGTTTAGTAGAAAAATGTATTCCATTTGTTATTTCTAAGGAAAGCGAGAAATCTACTAATTTAAAAAATAAATCCTAGCCAAAAGATGGTACTAAATGACATGCTTTTGTAAAAATATGATAATTATGAACATTCCTATCTCATTGTAATCCCATTTTCCATATATTTATTAGTTGAAAAAATTATAATTATGGAGGCAAAATGTTCTCATCCGAAACATATATTCAAAGAAGAAATGAACTTAAAAAAAATATGAAAAGTGGTGTTCTTTTCTTTCCTGGTGCAGTAGATACACCAATGAATTATCGCTCTAACACATATAAATTTAGACAAGATTCTACATTTCTTTATTATTTTGGGATAGATGCACCAAACCTCGCAGCTGCGATTGATGTTGATAATAATCGTGAAATAATTTTTGGCGATAATAGAGATATTGATGACATAGTTTGGATGGGACCAGAGAAGTCAATTTCAGATAAAGCTTCTGAAGTCGGAGTAAACGAAGCTAAATCGATGTCAGAACTAGCTGAGGCATTAGCAGGTCACATTAAGGCTGGAGAAATAGTTCACTATTTACCACAGCACCAAGCACAAATAATAATTGAGTTTGAAAAGTGGTTGGGTATCCATCCAGCAGATGTAAATGAAAAATCATCTAAAGACTTTATCCGTGCAGTTGTTAAGCAACGTTCAATTAAATCGGATGAAGAAATTGCAGAGATTGAAAAAGCATTAGACATAAGTTATTTAATGAACACACTAGCAATGCGTGCTACAAGTGCTGGAACTATGGAACGTGAAATTTATGGGGCAGTTGAAGGCTTGGCTCTTGGAATGGGAAATGGAATATCATTTCCAGTAATATTTTCTGTAAATGGAGAGACTCTACACAATCATCATCATGAAAATATTATGAAAGATGGAGATTTAGCTTTACTTGATTCTGGAGCAGAATCTCTACTTCATTATGCAAGTGATATCACTAGAACATTTCCAGTTAGCGGTAAATTTACTCAACGACAAAAAGATATTTACAATATTGTTTTGGATTCGCAACTAAAAGCAATTGAGTTAATTAAGCCTGGCGTTAACTATAAAGAGATTCATCTTGAAACAGCAAAAGTAATTGCAAGTGGATTGAAACAACTCGGACTCATGAAAGGGAATATTGACGATGCTGTAGCTAAAGGAGCACACGCACTATTTTATCCACACGGACTTGGACACATGCTCGGACTTGATGTGCATGATATGGAAGGACTTGGAGAAGGCTTTGTTGGATACGATGAAAACACTCAGCGTAGCGATCAGTTTGGATTAGCATATCTCCGCCTTGCTAAAGAGCTTCACCCTGGATTTGTAATTACAGTAGAACCTGGAATCTATTTTATTCCTCAACTATATAAAAATTGGAAAGCTGAGAACAAACATTCAGATTATATTAACTATGATAAAGTTGCTGAGTATTTGGATTTTGGTGGAATAAGAATAGAAGATGATGTTCTTGTTACTGAGACAGGGAATAGAGTTTTAGGAAAGTCTCCAATTCCTAAAACTGTTGAAGAAGTTGAACAAGCTTGTGGATAAAAGTTAATTAAGTCCGTCATTCCGGCAATCGTTTAGCCGGAATCTTTAATAATATCTAGAGATTCCTGATAAAATCATTCGGGAATGACAATTTGAAATGGGAACAAAAAAAATGAAAAACAAAACCTACAGCAAACTATACGATGAGTTTGCAAAGAGAATTCCAAAAGAGAAAATTTATACTGATGAACTTAATCGGCTCGCTTACGGAACGGATGCAAGTTTTTACAGACTAATTCCAGAGATTGTTGTTAAAGTTAAAAACACCGAAGAAGTTCAGTTTGTTGTTGCAAAATGTAACGAAATGAAAGTCCCGGTTACGTTTCGTGCAGCTGGGACAAGCCTTTCGGGGCAAGCAATTTCTGATTCTGTTTTAATGGTTGCAGAGAGAGATTGGAGAGGATATAAAATATCTGATGATAAACAGTTCATATCTCTTGAGCCTTCTGTTATAGGAAGTTTTGCAAATGCATATTTAAAATCATACGATAAAAAAATAGGTCCTGATCCTGCATCTATTAATGCAGCAATGATTGGTGGAATTGCTGCCAACAATGCAAGTGGAATGTGTTGTGGCACAGCTCAGAATAGTTACAACACATTAGAAAGCATGAAAGTAATTCTACGTGATGGAACACTATTAGATACAGGAGATGAAGAGTCGGTAAGCTCATTTAAGAAATCACATAAAGAATTAATTAATAATATTATTGGGCTACACAAAGAGATTAACTCTGATGATGAACTTTCAAGTTTAATTAGTCATAAATACAAAATGAAAAATACTACGGGGTATAGTTTAAATTCGTTAGTTGATTTTTCTGATCCCATAGATATTATTCAACATTTGATGATTGGCTCTGAGGGAACTCTCGGTTTTATTTCGGAGATTACATATCGTACAGTTCTTGAAGCTCCGAATAAAGCGAGTGCATTAATCTTGTTCCAAAATATGCGAGACGCTTGTAAGGCTGTATTTACCTTAAAAAAACAAGCTGTTGATGCTGTTGAAATAATGGATAGGGCAGCATTGCGTTCTGTTGAAGATAAAGAGGGAATGCCAGACTACTTAAAAACACTGGATGAAAGTGCTACATCTCTTCTTGTTGAAACTTCTGCAATTGATAAAACCGAACTCAAAAAACAAATGACTCAAATAACTGAGAGCTTGAATGAATATGATTTAGTTCTTCCAGTTACTTTTACTGA
Organism: uncultured Melioribacteraceae bacterium; assembly: GCA_965370315.1. Classification (GTDB taxonomy): domain Bacteria; phylum Bacteroidota; class Ignavibacteria; order Ignavibacteriales; family Melioribacteraceae; genus 1-14-2-50-31-20. The sequence goes on along the minus strand of CBDUTO010000021.1, from coordinate 17,567 downwards.
TGTTCCTTCCGAGTATTCAAAACTGTGGAATATTCGTAAAGGTTTATTTCCATCAGTTGGTGCAATGAGAGAGATTGGTACTTCTTGTATAATAGAAGATGTTGCATTTCCATTAGATAAACTTGCTGATGCTGCTTTGGAATTGCAATCTCTTTTTGCTAAATATAATTATAATGAAGCAATAATATTTGGTCATTCACTCGAAGGTAATTTGCATTTTGTCTTTAACCAAGATTTTAGTGATGAAGCGGAAGTCCTGCGATACAAAGCGTTTATGGATGAAGTAATTGAAATGACTGCTGGAAAATATAAAGGCTCACTAAAAGCAGAGCATGGCACTGGAAGAAACATGGCTCCATTTGTTAAGTATGAATGGGGAGAGAAAGCCTATTCAATGATGCAGGAAATTAAGAAAATATTTGATCCAGAAAACATTCTTAATCCGGGCGTTATACTTAATGACGATAAAAATATTCATGTTAAAAACTTAAAGCCACTTCCTCAAGCTCGTGATATAATTGATAAATGTATAGAGTGCGGATTTTGTGAACCTTCATGCCCATCAAGAGATTACACTCTCACTCCACGTCAACGTATTACTACTTATCGTGAAATTGTAAAACTCACTCGTAGTGGAAAAGATGTTAACAGAAAAAATGAACTTATAGAATCATTCCAATATTATGGAGAGGAGACTTGTGCTACTGATGGATTGTGTGCTATAGCTTGTCCAGTTGATATTGATACAGGAAAACTGATTAAACAATTGCGTGCAGATGATATTTCAAATACTGGAGAATCAGTTGGAAAAGTAATTGGGAATAATTTATCAACTCTATTATCAATTATGAAAGTAGGATTAGATTTTGTTCACTTTTGGCACCTACTTCTTGGAACGCCACTCATCGAATACTTAGCAAAGACTAAGAAAAAAATATTTGGAAAAAACTTTCCTCTTTGGAATAGATGGATGCCAAAATCGGCAGACAAACTATTACCAGAAATTGTAAGCGAAACTAATGAGAAAAGAGTAGTCTATTTTCCAAGTTGTATTAGTCGGACAATGGGAAATCCGAAAGATAGTAAAACGGATGAATCCCTTACCACGGTTACTCATCGTTTATTAGTTAAAGCTGGATACGACATTGTTTATCCTAAAAACTTGAATAATCTTTGTTGCGGAATGCCATGGCTAAGTAAAGGACATAATGAAGAAGGCAATAAAAAATCAGATGAACTAATTGCGGAATTAATTGAAATATCAGAAAATGGGAAGTATCCAATATTGTATGATACATCTCCGTGTTTGCAAACGACAAAGAATCGTTTAGATTTAAAAGGTGGTAATTCACTGAAAATTTACGAACCAGTTGAATTTATAAATGATTATTTACTTGATAACTTAGAATTGTCAAAACAAGAAAAAACAATTACCGTGCATGTAACTTGCAGTTCAACAAAAATGGGATTGACGGATAAATTTATAAGAGTTGCAGAAGCATGTGCAACTGATGTAATGATTCCAGAAAACGTTACCTGCTGTGGGTTTGCTGGAGATAGGGGTTTCAACTTCCCAGAGCTTAATGAATCAGCGTTAAAAGATTTAAAACCTCAATTAACAGAAAGCTGCCACGAGGGATATTCCAACAGTAAAACTTGTGAGATAGGTTTATCCTATAATGCTGGAATTGAGTATCGTTCAATTATATATTTGGTAGATGAGTGTAGTAACTAGAAGGATTAATTTTGTTAAATTAAAATATTTAGGATTAAGTGTTGAAAAATTCAAAAAGATTTTTAATTCTTATAGTGTATTTACTTTTTACGTCCAACTTATTTGCAGGCGGAATAGTTTATCTAGTTCTGGGTTCTGATACTGCTATTTGGGATGGTATGAGCACTTCTACTTTTAATAATTATTATAACATTGACTTATATACAAATCCATCTGGGAATGCATACAAAGTGATGGACCCTTCATTCCGAGCACCGTTAAAGGATAGTTATGGAACTCCATTAAAAATGACATGGTGGATGATGGCAGGAAATATTTTTAGATATGCTACAAATAAAAATATGCCAACACCAAATATCATGACCCTTTATTTGATGAAAAAATACCATGGTGATAATGTTATAGCTAATGGAGATGAATTAACATTGCACTATCATACATTTTATTGGTCTGATTATGATGGAGATGGAAAGTATTATTGGAATCAATCCAAAAGCTTTTTGGAATCTCTAGATGATTTTAATGTAACACTAGCTCAGTTTTTGTTAGAAGAAAAAACGTTTCCTGTATCTTTTAGAAGTGGCTGGCATTATATGGATAATGATTGGCAACATTATCTTGACCAAAAGATTTTGCCATATGGAATGCATAATGATCATCCGCACAAAAGACTAGTTGATGAGGAACCATTAGATAATATTTATGACTGGTCAAAAACTTCAGCAGCATGGAAACCTTATAGACCCTCTTATTCAGATTATCAATTACCAGGCAAAGGAAAAGGCTGGAATATTAGATCAATAAGTTTTCAGAGAGCTTTATATGATAATTCCGTTGAATCAATATTTGCAGCAGCAGCAACTGGTGAAGACCAAATTGCTTGTCTTTGGGCACATCTTCCCGAAAGTGATTTTCTGGAAAATATTGTTGCAGTTGATAACTTAGTTCATGAAATGGAATTGAAATATCCCGGTGTGACATTTAAGTACTGTACGGCTATTGAAGCAATGCAACTTTGGCGAGAGAGCACCGATAATAGAAAACCGAATATTACCATCACAGAAAATACAGATGGAGAAAAAGTTTATTTTGAAATATCATCCGATGAAGTAATTTTTCAAGATGAACCATTTGTTGCTATAAAAGATATAAATAATAATTATGTTGTAGCAAAATGTAGTAGTATTGGTGAAAATTTATGGAAAACTCAAGAATCTTTTTATAAGAAAAATTTGGTTAAAGTAGGCGTTGCTCTTTGTGATACAATGGGGAATCAATCAATGGAATTTATTGAATATCTACCCTCAGATGTATATTTAGATAATTTAGATAATCAATACAAAGAACTTTCTGGAAATTGGAGTACAAGTAAAATATCCTCTTGGGGAATTGACTCAAGATTTTCTCAACTTAGTGGTACTGATTCTGTGATAGTTCAATGGAATCATAGTATCTCAAAATCAACAAATTATAATTTTTTCATACAAGTCCCTGAAATTGAAAACTCTATTAATATTTTTGAATATGTAGTCTATATAAACAGCATCCCTACTGACACAATTAAGTTTAATGCCACTTTGGAACCATACAACTGGATCTATCTTACTACATTATTTTGCAATGAATCTGATAATATTGTTGTGGAATACAAAGCAAGAGGAAAAGAAGGTGTATCCCAAAATGCTGTAGTCGATGTTTTGAAAATATCTGCACTGGTAAAGGCAAAAGAAATAGCAGTAAATAAAACTGTAATTGATTTAAATGAAATTGCTATTAATGATACTGTTATTTATCCAATAACAATTTCGAATTATGGTACTAACACATTAAAGCTTTTTGGAATAGGCACGAAAGGAAATTCTCTTATTTCGAAATTTTCGTATCCCATTGAAATTCAAAGAATGAGTTCAGCAAAGTTTGATTTAGAATTTATAAAAAATGAAATTGGTGAATTTGTAGATTCGCTTATCATTTTAAGTGATGATCCAGTTCGAGGGAAATATGTTATACCAATTTCTGGACTGACTCTAAATTATTTTGCCACAATTGATAACGAAGATATTTGGAATTACTCAGAATATGGAGAATGGAATACTAGTGTTGCAACATCGTTTGGAGTATCAAGTAGATATGCTTGGCTAAATTCTAATCCGTATCCATTTGCAGAATTTAGTACTACACTGGATAAATCGGGTATGTACAGTCTACTTGAGATAATCCCTAAAACAGAAAATGCCAGTAATAGAGCCTTATATACTATAAGTATTGAAAATTTAATCCTCGATTCAGTATATGCAGATCAAAATATGGATAGTGGTGATTGGAAAAGAATAGGCTCATACTTTTTCCCAGCAGATACAAAAATAATGGTTAAGTTGGCTGATACTGGAGAAAGTACAAGTGGAGTTGTTTTGCGCGCTGATGCGTTCAAATTTCAATTGATTGAAGAGCTTACAAACATCAAAGATTATGATAATACTTCACAGAAATTAGATTACAGATTAGATCAAAACTATCCAAACCCTTTTAATCCATCAACTATCATTTCATATCAAATTCCCAAAAGTAAGCATGTTGAAATATCAGTATTTAATTCGCTTGGTGAGAGGATAGATGTAATTGTAGATGAATATAAAACTGCAGGCAACCATTATGTATCATGGAATGGCAAAAATATAGCTTCTGGAATTTATTTTTACACAATTAAAACGGATGAATTTAGAGATACGAAGAAAATGATCTATTTAAGATGATAAATTAAATGATCCTATTTTATCATCTTTTCCAAAAGGAAACTTTATCAAAAAACGAATTGCTATTTTTACTGAACGAAAAATCCTTAATTGTTGAGTATGATTTATCAAGCACATAGGCAACTGGATTAAAGACACGTTTTAGAATATCATTTGATTTGTCTTTTGCGATTTGTAAAATATTTGAATTGACTTGTTTCAATACTTCTGAAGTTAAATCTTTTGCTGTTGTAGCAATAAATTTAGATGATGGATATAAATCACTATCTTTTTCAATGTAGAGTGTTTTGCAATAGTTTTCAGTAATCAAAGAAACCCTTGTTAATAAAGCAGCGTTTACAAATCCATCAACAAGCGAAGTTACAATTTTGTCAATAAATGGTATTGACTTAATCGATTCCGTTGCAAGCTTAGAGAAGATCTCATTTGTAACATACTCCACGCCTTCGGTTCCACCAATAATAATCGAGTAATAGACTTTCTTTGCAATTATTAAAAGTTCAACAGTACTAACTCTTCCATTGTATAAAATGAAAATCTCTTTTATTAAATTAACAGACGCTGAAAGAATCATAATTGAATCAATAAAACCATTTTGAGAAACGCTGGTGCTATAGAACAATCTGTTTACATAAGATTTTCTAATATTGTAGCTCTCTTCATCAAGAACTGAGATTATTTTCTGATAATTATCAACTCCATATTTTGCTGGTGTAATCTCCATTTCAGAGTTCTGTAAAAATATATTTTTAGAAAATTGTTCAATTCTTTTTTTTCTTAAATTATCTACCTCTGATTTGACTTTAGTAGGGCCTAGATTGGATGGAAGTTTTATGATTTTTACAAGAGGTGAAATTGCAAAATAGATTAAGAATAATACTATTGCAATGAATACCACATAAGCCAAGTATATATTTATAGACTCCAGTGAAGTCCATAGAAAAACCATTTCCTTCAAAATAAAATAAAGAAATAGTACTGAGAAAAATATGATAAACTTTTTAATAGTTTTCATTTTAACCTTCTACTTCAAAAGTATAAGTTTTTTTGTTGATTGAAATTCACAAGAGGCCAGTTTATAAAAATAAATTCCAGAAGTTAAATCACTAGCATCAAATTGCACTTCGTAGTTGCCTGGTTTCTGATTATGGTTAATAAGTGTTGCTACTTCTCTTCCAAGTATATCGTAAACTTTAAGTGTTACAACACGATAGTCGTTGCGAGGAGTCCATGTTTTATTGGACGACGTGGCAATCTTTAGAGATTGCTTTGCTCCACTCGCAATGACTGCACTATTTGGTACTGAATATTTAATTGTAGTGCTTGGATTAAACGGATTTGGATAATTCTGAGAAAGAGAAAAATCATAATCCAACTCTATATTATTTTCAACAGAAACTAGTGGAGGGAAGGCAAAATCAACAACAGTGGGAAGATGATCTGCTACAGAAGTAACGTCATTCCTTTGTAAATTATATGCATTCAAACTATCATCTGGAAGTGCATTTGTGAAAAGGACAAAACTGTTTTCCGCATTCATAACAGAGTTTGAGTAAACAACATAATCTAATCTTCCAGGGCTAAATGAACTTCCTTCGGCATACCAAGTAAATGTAGAGGGCATATTAGTTGTAACTGGTTTTGAGTCTGCAAAATAGGTGCTATCCCAATCGGGCAAAAATGATTCACCATAAACATCGTTATTAACAATATCCCCAGTTATTAAAGTAGTTACCTGTTGCTTGTACCCTACCAGGTTCATATCGCCTACAATCACAATTGGGGTATCTTTTTCTAAAGTTAATACACCCCCATCCATTTTTGCATCTCTAATGAATGCCATAAAGCTATCAATCTCTTTTTGGCGTTCATCATTTTTATCCCCAGAGGGTGTGTGTGCATTAACAAAAAGCATTTCATATTGGTGTTGTTTCAAATCTATGATGAACGCGCCATTATTATCAATAGCAAAGCTACGAGAAATAGGAAATCTACTTACTACAATTATATCGGGACCTTCTTTTGAGAAATACCATGTTTCACCATTGGCAGATGGAAGAAATTCCTCAATTAAATCAGCGGTTTGTTGAGCTGTATGATCATAGATTTCCTGAAAGCCTATTATATCTGGGTCAAGTGCTTGGAAAATTCTTCTGTGAGCTTCCTTTTTATTATTATCAAAAAGTTGATCTAACTCAACATTATATGAAACAATTCGCAAATTGTCATCATCCATCCTTTTTATTGAATACGACACATTGTGCTGTGGTTCTAAGTTGGAAAATGAAAATTCATATACCTCAGTATTGTTTGGTATTATATCTCCATTAGCTACTAAATTTTCTATTGATATTTTTATTGTATTACTTGGGAAAAGAGGTTCTCCTGCAACTACTGAATTTTTGTTTAATTGAATTTCAAAAATATTTGAAGTAACAGTCGGAAGACTTACTAATCCAATATCATTGTGGTAAATTGTAGTTGAAGAGCCATCATAATAAAATGTTCCTCTACGTTGTCCAAAAGTATATTTAATATCTGCCCCAATACCATTAACGTCTAAACCAGTATTGGCATCATTATCACTATCAATAAAGAGTCTAATTAAATTATCATTTTGCAAATTAATTTCTTCATCAAGTTCAAGTAAAAGGAATAAATAGTTTTCAAAATTTGTTACTTTAAGTTGAATGAAGTCAGTTCCAGAAACAGTATCTCCAGAATCAACAATTCCACTTATGTTATCCCAATCGGTGTAAACTTCATCAAGCAATATTCTATGCTTTTGAGATAAAAGATTTTGATTGAACACTAAAAACACAGACAAAATTGCTAACCTAAGTAGTTTTGCACTATTCATTTTAATCCTCGATAAGTATTTAATATTTTTGATGTTTCAATTTAATACTAATAAGAATTATTAATTTCCAAAATGAAAAATATTGGAAAATAATACCTTGCAATTCAATTGCTTGAAATAGTAACTTTCACAGTTATTAATAAATTAAAATTAGGTGAAAAATGAAAACGAAAATTATTTTATTTTCTCTTTTATTAGGTGCAATTGTAATTGCACAAGATTCTGTTCAATCATTTATTTCTATCAAGAATACTGGAGTCCAAGAATTTCTGGAAAAATATCCAGAGTATGATGGACGTGGTACGATTGTAATGATACTTGATACTGGAATTGATATCGGAGTTGATGGACTCACAAAAACAACTACAGGAGAAGACAAAGTTCTAGACGTCCAAGATTTTACTGGGCAAGGTGATGTTAAATTCTTTGAAGCAGAAATTGATGATGAGGATGATATTTATTATTTCATCAATGAGGATAAAGAATTCAAAGTTTCTGGAGCAGATTCTCTATCATTAAAAGCAACTGACGAAAATTATTTCATTGGGTTATTAGAAGAAAAATTATGGATGAACTCTAGCTCTAAGGTAAATGACATTAATCATAATGGTTCAAAGGATGATAAATTTTATTTTGTCGCATTTATGACTGAAGAGAATGGAGAATCATTTTGGGTAACATATGTTGATACTGATGCAGATGGTGATTTGGCTGATGAAACTCCCTTAAGAAGCTACAAAGAAAAACATCAGACAGTAGATTTGGAAGGTGAAGATGAACTTGCATATTTTACTATTGTTTTGAATATTGTTCCAGAAGAAAACATTGTTAATTTCTTTTTTGATGATGGTAGCCATGGGTCACATTGTGCTGGTATAGCTTGCGGAAATAGCATTGGTGAAACAGCCTTAAATGGTGTTGCACCTGGTGCATACTTAATGGGTTTTAAATTAGGAAACAATAATCTTTCAGGTGGTGCTACTGTTACTGAGAGTATGAAAAATGCATATCTTTATGCTGATAAAATATCAAAAGAGAGGGAGGAACCATGTGTTATTAACATGAGTTTTGGTATTGGTTCTGAGATTGAAGGACATTCTGATATGGAAAAATTCTTGGAGAAATTGGTAAAGGATAATCCATACTTATATATTGCTACATCTAATGGTAATAACGGTCCTGGAATATCTACTACTGGCTTACCAGCCACTTCAAATGTAATATTTTCTTCTGGCGCTGTGTTAGCTCAAGATGTAGGAAATGATTTATATGGAACTATTTTGGATAAAGATATAATCCTTCATTTCTCATCGCGTGGTGGTGAAGTGGCAAAACCAGATGTTGTAGCACCGGGTGCTGCTACATCAACTGTCCCTAACTTTATGCAAGTTGATAGATTTTGGGGAACAAGTATGGCGTCACCTTATTCTGCAGGTGTAATGTCTCTTATTCTTAGTGCTGCTAAAGTTGAGTTCCCTGATGTAAAAATTCCTTCTAGATTTTTATATAAAGTTCTACGTGAAAGTGCTATTCCAATGGAAGGATATGATAGAATTGATCAAGGTACTGGAATGATAAATGCTGTGAAGGCATTTGAGTTACTTAAAAAATATGTTGAGAATGGAGAACTTAAAAACTTTGAAACATATACTATTGCTGCATTTGCTCCAAATATGCCAAAAGGAAAATCTTCTAGTATGTATCTAAGAAATGGTGCCTACCTAAAAGGTGATGAAAATTACTCATTTAAAGTTACTAGAGATAATTTAATTGACAAGAAAAAATTCTATCGTTTATACAGTATTAAAAGTGATAGTGATTGGCTAGTTGCAATGACTAAACAAACAAAAATCAGAAATAACACTTCAGCAACCGTTTCCTATAGTCTTGATAAATCTAAAATGACTGAGCCTGGAATGTATAATGGAGTTATCACAGGGTTCAGAAATAATACTCTTATTCCAGAATTTGAAATGATGGCAACTGTAATTGTGCCCTTCGAATTTAATGCAACAAATAGATACTCAAAAACTTGGAAGTCAGAGAAGTTAGATCAAGGAATGCACAAAAGATATTTTCTTGAAGTTCCAGCAGGTGCAAATTCATTACGTATAAAGCTCAATTCGGAAAATGACTCGTACACAAGTCTTAGAATGTATCTTCATAATCCAGAAGGTGAAGAAGTAATGTTTAATTATCTTGCTGCTGGGTTGAAAGATGATGTGAGTGAAAAGTTTTATTATAATCTTGTACCCGGGGTTTATGAACTAGTTGTACTAGGACAATATGCTTCAAAGGAGAAATCAACTTATGATTTAACAGTTGAATTTAAAGGTATGACAAGACTTGGTGATGGAGCAATTTGTCAAAAAGATAATTCCATTGAAGTTGTAAACTATTTAAACAAAGTTGAAATTTATAAATTGAGTGGTAACATCTTGGGATTTCAAAAAGACTTCTCGATATTCATAGATAGTGTTGAAACTTATGACTACGCTTTTACAATGAAGAAGGGTCAAAAGGCTAAATATTTTGAGATCGAAATATCAAAAACTGATTTCAACAAAGTCACTGACTTTGCAATTGTAATTTATGATGAAGATGGGAAAAGCTTAAGTAGTGATGGGTTATCATACAACACTGGATCAATTTCAATTTTCAATTCATTTAAGGGAGATTCAACTAATTTAGTATTAAAATTTATACCTGCATTTGCTTGTGAAGCTGGTCAAATTAATGCTAAAATTATTGAGACTACTCTATTGAAAGAGAAAATGGAAATTAAACTTACAGCTGAAGGTTCAAAAAAAGTTACTATGTATCCTTCATTACAAAAAACTTTATCCTTAAAATATAAATTGCCTAAATATGAAATTCCTGAAGGAACTAACTATTATGGAAAACTATATTTTAACTCTACCAATGATGAAAAAGAAATTGTTAAATTACCAATATTAATTAAAAAATAAGGAGCTTGTATGAGCGAACACGAAGTTTCTAATTCAATAGGCTTACCAGATAACGCCTATAACGAGTTAAAACCCGGTGAGAAATATGTTCCGATAATGTCTCCAGAAAAAGATATTCCAGAGGTAAATTTCCGTTCTGTTTTATGGGGGTTATTAATGGCTGTTCTGTTTTCTGGTGCTGCTGCATATCTTGGTCTTAAAATTGGACAAGTATTTGAAGCTGCTATTCCAATTGCAATTATTGCCGTTGGGCTTTCAACTGCATCTAAAAGAAAAGATGCACTTGGCGAAAATGTAATTATTCAGTCAATCGGTTCCGCATCTGGTGCTGTAGTGGCTGGGGCAATATTTACAATTCCTGCTCTATATATATTAGAATTGGAAGTCCAATTTTTCCAAGTCTTTATGGCATCTTTGCTTGGTGGATTTCTTGGAATACTATTTCTAATTCCATTTAGAAAATATTTTGTTTCTGAAATGCACGGAAAGTTTCCTTTCCCAGAAGCAACTGCAACAACTGAAGTTCTTGTTTCTGGTGAAAAAGGTGGTGGACAGGCCAAAGTTCTTTTAATGAGTGGACTTGTTGGTGGAGTTTATGATTTTGTTATCGCAACATTTGGTTTTTGGAGCGAAACATTTTCAACTCGTGTAATACCTGTTGGTGAAATGCTTGCTGATAAATTTAAGCTTGTTTTTAAAATGAATGTTGGTGCTGCGGTAATGGGCTTGGGTTACATTGTAGGTCTTAAGTTTGCTGCAATTATTGCTGCTGGTTCTTTTGTTGCTTGGTATGTTATACTTCCTGTCTTTGCATATTTAGGAGATGTAATTACGGTACCAATTGGTGCAAATATTACAATGCTTATAAAAGATATGACACCAGAGCAAATATTTAGCAATTATGTTCGCCATATAGGTATTGGTGGTATTGCAATGGCAGGCTTAATTGGAATTGTAAAATCATCAGGAGTTATTAAAACTGCATTTGTACTTGGTGCAAAAGAGATATTTAGTAAGAAAGAAGGAAGTAAAGATACTCTAAGAACGCAACGTGATATTCCAATGGGAATTATTGCTGGTGGAATAGTGGCTGTTGCGGTTGTAGTATTTGTATTTTTCCAATTTGGTGTAGTTAACAATTTACTACATGCATTTGTCGGATTGTTGATAGTTCTAATAATTTCATTCCTTTTCACAACAGTGGCAGCAAATGCAATAGCTATTGTTGGAACAAATCCTGTATCTGGAATGACTTTAATGACATTGATTCTATCCTCAATTGTTCTAGTTGCTGTTGGTCTAACTGGAGAAGCTGGAATGGTATCAGCATTAATTATTGGTGGAGTTGTTTGTACAGCTTTATCAGTTGCTGGAGCTTTTGTTACTGATCTAAAAATTGGATACTGGCTGGGTTCTTCTCCTTACAAACAAGAGAAATGGAAATTTGTAGGAACTGCAGTCTCTGCCGCAACAGTTGCTGGTGTTATTTTAATACTTAATGAAACATATGGCTTTACTGGCGAAGGTGCTTTAGTTGCTCCACAAGCTAATGCTATGGCGGCTGTAATTAAACCCTTAATGTCAAACCAACCAGCACCTTGGATGATGTATGTCGCCGGAATGTTAATGGCACTTATTCTTAATATGATTGGTGTTTCTGCTTTAGCATTTGCACTTGGAATGTATATTCCACTTGAATTGAATACTCCAATTCTTGCTGGTGGTATTATTGCTTGGTTTGTTTCAACAAGAAGCAAAGATGATGCAGTAAATAAATCACGTAAAGAACGTGGAACTCTTATTGCTTCTGGCTTTATTGCTGGTGGTGCGTTATTGGGAGTTGTTTCAGCTCTTATCAAATATATTCAAAATCTTTTGGGATTACCTAGTTGGAAATTTGAGAGCTGGGCAGAATCTCATTCTGCTGAAATACTTGGTTTAGTAATGTTCTCTGGAATTGTAGCTTATATGATTTGGGATTCATTAAGAGCAAAGAAAGAAGATTAAAGTAGTGTTTAATTAACCCACGACTTAAGTCGTGGGTTAATGATAAAGATTTATCCTGCCAATTCAGCATTTTTCCTATCAATTCTTTCAGTAACCAACTTAAAAATTAAAAGAGATATTGCAGAAACTACTCCAATAGCAACAAAGTAATACCAAATGTAGTGAGCATTTGCGTAATATGAGGCTCGTTCAATATCTGAAATTCCTATTGGTAGTGTGTTTGGATCGGGACAATATTTTGTGAGTAAAAATCCGGAAAGACCAAATCCAATTATCGCTGAAACAAATGAATGAATATGACTAAACCCAAGATATAATCCTTCCTCACCTTTAGGAGCTTGGAATGAAAAATATTCCAAAAATCTTGGAGATATGAAAGATTCTGCAAGCCCTTGAATTGCAATTCCAGTTATCATCATTACAGTTAGTGGATGTAAATCAAACATTCCAAAAACTGAAACTGCTGGACCAGTAATTGCCTCCAACTCTTGGCTCATTGCCATTGCGAGTGCAGAGATTGGCATTAAAAACATTCCAACCATCATTGAGGTAACTGCCTTTTGTTTTTTCATCATCTGTGTAACAATTACCACAGTTAGAACTACAACGCCAGGATTAACATTTGCGAGCCATTCAGGTTTTGCACCTTCATCTAAAAGACGAATAACGTATTTTGGCATTGTTGCATAAAGTTGACCTTGTATTAACCAAAATCCAGCAATGATAAGTGTAAGAATCCACAAGCGTGGTTTTTCAAGTATTCCTTTCAAAGCACGCCACGTATCTTGAATTGATTTACTACCCACTGTTTTATCTGGTTCTTCAAAGAAAAAGTATGTAAAAAGTAGAGCTAAAAATGCCATTCCAGCAGAGAAGAAGTTAACATATTCTAATCCAAGTCCTTGACGAATAAATGGAACAAATGTTTTTCCACTGAAAGCACCAATGTTTACTATCCAATAAAATAGGGAAAAACCACGTGCACGGTTCTTTTCATTCGTAGTTTTAGCTACTGTGCCAGTAATTAATGGTTTAATAAATGATGCACCAATCAGAAGGACAGTTAAGAAAAATACTACAGGAAGTTTTGTTGTGAAAATCCCAAGAAAGAAATATCCAAAAGTTAGTAAACTAAAAGCAATAAGTAATCCTTTCCTGAATCCAATTTTATCACCATAGGCACCAACAAAAGTAGGGAGTAGATAGAGTAATCCATAAAAAAGACCAACAATAAGCCCAGTTTCGATATCTGTGAAACCAACAATGTCAGTCATGTATAGAGTTAAGACAATAAAAAATCCGTAGTAAGCAGCACGCTCACAGAGTTCCATAAAATTAGCGAGCCAAAAATCCTTGGGGAATTTCCAACTCTCTTTTTCAGCAATTTCAGTCATTTCTATTCCATAATAATTAGTAAAAGATAAATAATGGTGAGAAAGATAGTGATAATATTTGGAATGAATTTGGAAAATTATTTTTATAAAAAGGGCTTTTCATATTATAAAAGCAAAAGATTAAATGTTACATTAAATATAAAAAGAATAATATTAATCAATTTTAATAGTTAAATGTTAAAGCAATAAAAACAAAAATTATCATGAAATAGATTGTAATTACTTTTATATTTTAATAGGTTATTGATATCAACAAATCAAAAATAATGTGAGGTGCAAAATGAAAAAAGGTATATGTCGTCTTGTTTTAAGTTCTCTCTCTCTCTCTCTCTTTATAGTGTTTATTCCAAATCTAATTAATTCACAAACTTCAGTAAAACTAAGTAACAGAAACTATTTCGAAGAAAAAGGTAGTTGGTTTACAATTGATCCCATTACTGATGAAAAATTTGAAGTTAATGAAAGGTCAATGACAGTAAAACTTAATAATGAAAATGATGAATTTAAATTTTTAGAGTTATGTAAAAATCACAATATAAAAATAGAGAATGAGAATATTTTAGGATATTATGATTTGGTTCTCCCCAAGAATTTAAAATTCTATAATGCGTTTGCAAAACTTAAAGAAAGCAAATTCTTTTCTTCTATTGAAATTACTTCTTACGGAAAATTACTTGCTTCAAATGACCCTGCTTTTTCGAGCCAGTACTATCTTGATAATAGTGATGGATATCCAGATATTAATATTGAAGCTGCTTGGGCAATTGAAACAGGTTCACCATCTGTTATTGTTGCTGTTATTGATGAAGGTGTTGATGAAGACAACACAGACATTGATGCAAATATTTGGTCCAATTTTGGATGGGATTATGTTGGGGCTGATTCGAATCCTGACCCATCCAATCAAGATGAACATCATGGAACAAGTGTAGCAAGTATAATAGCAGCAGAGACAAATAATGGTTCTGGTGTAGCTGGAATTGCAGGAGGGTGGAATAGTACTGGTTGTAAAATAATGTCACTAAGAGTGTTTGGTTATGAAAATAATAATTTTGTTGAAGCTACTCAATATATTGATGATGCAATAATATTTGCGGCAAATAATGGTGCAAAAGTGATTAATATGAGTTTTAAAGTTGTTGGTAATGATTTAGTAAGTTATCAATCATCAATAGACGCAGCAATTGAATATGCGTATAAATCAAAGGGCTGTTTACTGGTAGCTGCTAGTGGGAATGAAACTAAACCTGGTATATACTATCCGGCTAGAAATATGAATGTTATGGCCGTTGGTGGGATTACAAGAACAAGTACATGGACAAATTATGGAAGATATGGAACAGAGCTAGAGGTAGTTGCCCCATCCACTTATATATACTCCTTATTAAATAGTTATTCACAGTCCTCAGATAATTGGGGGTTATTTGGTGGTGGCACAACTGGTAACGGAACTTCTGCTTCGGCACCTCAAGTTGCTGGTGTTGCTGCACTCATCTTTTCTAAATATTCAAATTGGATAAACTATGACATTAGAAAAATTTTGAATGAAAGTGCCATGGATTTAGGAGATGAATTAAAATTCGGTAATGGATTGTTGCAAGCAGACGTAGCATTGATACAAGCTAATCCAACCTACCAAGTCACTAATAATCAACCACAAAATGCTATATTAACAGGTACTTATGGCTCTAATCCAATAATACAATGGAATGAGGTTTCAGGTGGTGATATTGAAGATTATAATATTTACAGAGCACAAATTGTAGATGGTTCATATTCTCACTTTCACAAAGTTGCATCAGTTTATCATAGTGGAAATACAACAAATAGTTGGACAGACAATAGTGTTACTAGGCTTCATCCTAGTATTGCTACTTCAACTCATTTCTATAGGGTAACTTCTGTTGATTATGATTATGTTGAATCAGTAACATCTAATGAGGTTAGCACAGGCTCAAATTGGGCAAGTAAAATGGTTTCTGATGAGAAGGAGAAAGTAGTAACTTATAAATATTGTTTAGAAGATAATTTTCCAAATCCTTTTAATCCGAGTACAACTATTAAATATGAACTTTCTAAAGAGTCTCATGTTTTAATTACTATATATAATAGTCTGGGTGAGAAAGTTACAGAAGTTGTAAATAACAAAATGAACGAAGGTAAATATCAAGTGAATTTTGATGCATCAAATTTATCGAGTGGAATGTATTTTTATTCAATTGTGGCTGGCGAATTTAGATCTACGAAAAAGATGATACTAATGAAATAGTATCAAATGACCAAAGGAACAGATGAAATAATTACATTTTATTACAGAGGAGTTTAGATAATATGATTAAGAAACTATCAATAGTATTATTAGTACTATCTTGCACTATTTGGGGGCAGATTAATAGCTCAGTGCCTTTTACTATAAACTCAGTTCAAGTAGATACATTTGCTAACCTAGGAGAAAGTGTAAGTGATTTATTTATTGACCCAGAAATTGAGGGTAGATTAATAGCGGTAAAATCGCGTTCAGATTACATTGTTAAGATTTCAATTGATAATGGAGAAACTTGGTGTCCTTCTCAAGTTAATACATCTTTTGAAACACGATATATTAGAGGTAAATCCATTGCTTTCAACCCCTCTAATTTGGATGTTGGTTACCTTGCTACAGGGTTTGACTTATTCAAGACTGTGGATAGAGGAGAAACATGGGATTCAACAAACATGTTTACAGAATATGCTGATATATATTATGTTGTTTATCATCCATTAGATTCAAACATAGTATTTGTGTCAAATTTTTTTGATATGTACAATGAAGTTTTGTTATATAAAAGTATTGATGGTGGTATTAATTGGAAGGTCTCTGATAGTACATATTATACTAAATTGGTTTTCAGTACTGATAACCCAAAAATTGTTTTTGGTGTTGCATCACATTCTTATATAAAAAAAACGGTCGATGGCGGTAATACTTGGCTGATCACTAATAATAATTTGGGTTTTAATCATGATAATATAAGACGTCTTGAATTAAGAAAGAATAATCCAAATGTTTTATACTGTGGGCAAATAAATGACTCTTACACTAGTGATCCTTGGCTTTTATCAATGACAACAGACGGAGGTGATAGTTGGGTGAGAATTGATTCAACATTGAAAGAAATAAACTCTGAAGGGAGTGTTTACTCTATTTTGTTAGACCAAAATAGAGAAGGACGATTTTATATTTCTTATACTGGGGGTTTATTCTTAACAGAAGATAATGGAAAGCACTATCAAAAAGTTTATTCTGGAAGTACTGAAAAAATTTGGTCTGATAATCAAAACCCACCCAATATTTATTTTAACTCAGATAGAGGTCTTTTAAGAGTTCTCGATACACTAGCAGTAGGTGTGAAAACAATTGAGAACAATATTCCTACTCAATATAAGTTAAATCAGAATTATCCTAATCCTTTTAACCCAACTACAGTTGTTAGTTTTTCAATCCCAAATAGAGAGAATGTAGCTATTAAAATATTTGATATATTGGGGAAAGAAATAGAGACCCTCATCAATGAAACAAAATTACCTGGTGAGTATGAAGTAGAATTTAATGCTTCCAAATTTTCAAGTGGAGTGTATTTTTATAGCTTAAAAACTCCTGAATATTTTAAAGTTCGAAAAATGATTCTCCTTCGTTAAAAGTAGCTAAGATGAACTAGTATGATTTAGAAAAAATACTTTCCAATACTTGTGGAATTGCAATAAAAAACCTCCGATATTTCAAAAACATCGGAGGTTTAGTTATTAATTTATTTTGTAATTAGGGTTTGCTGAAAAACGTTTTCTCGCTATGAATAAAGGCTAATAGTT